>JBKCDO010000233.1:0-4632 GCA_046304755.1 Flavobacteriales bacterium | reverse complement strand
CCTCACCCCTCACCCCTTATCTTCGCACCATGACTCCGCAAACCGCAAACAAATTGGCCGACAGTACACTCCTCGGCGCACTGGGAATAGAGTTCATACACATTGGCGATGGTCATATCGAGGCAACCATGCCGGTGGATCATCGCACACAACAGCCTTACGGCCTGCTGCATGGCGGTGCACGCGCTGCGCTTGCCGAAACGATTGGCAGTTACGGATCACATTTGATAGCCGCTGAAAATGGCGGTATTGCAGTGGGTGTTGAACTCAACATTAATCATGTTAAATCTAAGCGCAACGGAATGGTTACCGGTATCGCCAAGATCTTGCATCGCGGCAGATCCATTCATATCTGGAACATTGACATTGTGGATGAAGAGAAAAACCTCATCGCATCTAGTCGCTTAACCGTCATGGTGAAAGAGAAGAAAGCATGAGTATCGATGATGCCATTGAGCGCGACTTGTTCTTTGCGTGCTGCGTTTTGCCGCTGGAATTCGATGCGGAGCGCAACCGAATATCCTTCGCATACGTCACTGAAAATAACTACAGCTCGACAGAAGGAATTCAACTCGACGTTTCGCCATTCACCTCTTTCGAAGGAAGCGCAACACAACCTGCCACTTCACAGCAAGCGCATGCTCATCAAATCCGGGCAGCGCTCAAGGCAATAGGAAACGGCACCTTACAGAAAGTCGTCGTCAGTTGCATCAAACACGCACCGCGCAACTCGATATCAGTAGAAACTATTTTTCAACGGTTGATTGAACGCTATCCGAACGCCTTCGTGTATATCATTCGTCATCCATACTTCGGTCTTTGGATGGGCGCCACACCGGAGTTGCTGTTGCACAAACATGGCACGGCGTATCGCACGGTGAGTCTTGCCGGTACTCAACCTTTCCGCGAAGCGCATTCTTTCGAATGGTCCGACAAACTGAAACACGAGCAACAACTCGTCACCGATTTTATTCTCGAACACATAAGGTTGAACGATGCGACCGATGTTGAACTTAAAGGCCCTTACACCGCGCAAGCCGGTCCGCTGGCTCACTTGAAAACGGACATCCGATTTCAATCCAATCAAAGCAGTCAACAGATTATCGATGCACTCCAGCCTACACCTGCTGTTTGCGGACTACCGCGAGAAGCAGCATTGGACTTTATTCAAACCAATGCCGATTTCGAACGTCGACTATACGCCGGTCGCATTGGACTTCACTTGCCAACAGGGGATGAAATTCACTTTGTGAATCTGCGCTGCATGCAAGTCTTCGATGATCACTTTGAATTACACGTGGGCGGCGGCATTGTGGCCGGTTCTACTGCCGAAGAGGAATGGAATGAAACCGAAATCAAGGCCAACGTTTTGCGCAACTTGATTCAATAAAAAAGCCCCGCACTTAGGCGAGGCTTTATATTGATTATCCAACAAAATTTACTTCACAACGAGTGTAACACCGGATAATCCGGTTGCTTCAACACGATAAACACCTGCAGCCCACTGCGAAACATCGATTTGCTGTGCAAGCGACGCATTGACATCACTGTAGACCATTTGTCCTGTTGCATTCAGCACGCGCATGCCGCGGACGCCTTGCGGAAGTATGACACGTACGATATCTTCTGCAGGGTTTGGGTACACTTGAACTCGACTTGCAGTAACTTCTTCAATATTCTCCACAATCATGCTCACCTCATTACTGAGCGAACTACAACCAAATTCATTGGTTGTAATTACCGTGTAGACTCCCGAAATCATCGGCACCATTTCAGGGAAGTTATAACCCAGTGCCACACCATTCAGATACCATTCCCATGAAACTCCACCTGCAGGTGCAATGAGAACGCCATTCGAGTTTGTTAGGTTATTGCTCGGCATTGGCCACACCTCTACATTCAATGTATCGTATTCACTACAGAACGGATTAGTGCGGTTAAGCACGATGTCATAAACGCCCGGCTCACTTGCCGGGAAATTGTACAGCATTTCATTGCCAACCACGTCGCCATCGATTGTCCAGGTATAGGTTTCGGTGTAATCCAATTCAGGGAAGATGTTCAACATCACCGGTTGTGTCTGGCATGTTGCATTAACTCCGTTAGGCTCCGGAATTAAATCACACAAAAAGATGGTGTGTGAATACGTGTTAGTGATGACCGGCTCGTTATCATCAAAATAAATCGCAGCAGAATTATTGATTACTTCGAGCGGTAACAACGAATCAAACGAGCGGATGCGGTAAACCACCCAACCGTGAGAATTCGGCTCGTCATGCACACTATCCGGGAGCATGATGTTGTCAAATACAAACTGCAGCATTCCGTCAGGTGTAACAATTGTGCTGTATGAATGTGAAGCAGCAATCGGTGTAAAAGAATTCAAGTTCAAACGCGTTAAATCGAGTTGATCTTCAATGCGCACATTAAACGCCGGGGCGTTACCGGTATTCTGAAAACGAATACGGTACTCCAGCTCCTCACCTGCTGTGATGAAGTGCTGATCAGTCCATCCTGCAGGCGTTGCCTGTTTGTCGTTGGGATCATAACTGCAGGTAACCGTTGGATTAATACTCCACTCGTTGGAATAAAATACGCCGCCCGCCACATCATTCAGCACGAGTGAAAAGGTAAATGGAAACGATTGTCCGGTCGTTGCCGCGCCCGGTCCTATCACATGCACCTGATAGTAATAAAGCGAACCGGCAGGTTGATTGGTGATTGTCCACGTCAGTGTTCCGGGGGCTGTCTCCGTTGGCGCGACAACGGTGACACCGGTTCCTGCCCACGGTGCTGCTTCATAATTCAGCGATGGATCCAACGTCAAAGTAAACGTGCCACTCAAAGGCAGATTACCGTTGTTGTAGAGATAAATGCCCGGAGTGAATCCCACCGCACAATGAATGGTTGTGTTTTCCCATGCACTGATTCCACTGACTTGTGCCATGGCTTCTGATGCCGGCATCAGCGGCAGTTTCAATCCGTTGCACGTAGGTAAGGTTACTTGGAAAGGACCGGCGGCATTCAACACCCAATAGCCATTTGGATCTTCAAACGATACGGTGTAGGTCGCTTGCGGAATATTCGGCAACACAAACTGGCCATTGGCATCCGGATAAATCAGCACACCCAATTCTTCTATGGTGATAACGCCGATGTTGCTCAACGCAGGCTCTGATGGCTGCCAGGTTTGCTGAACGCCATCGCCATTCAAATCATGAAAAATGATCCCGTTGATATCGCTGCCGTAGATACACGAGCCATTGTCACAGGAAACGTATTGCTGGTAATTGCATGCACCGGGGTCCATACAACCTGAAAAACCGCATGAACCATCCGAAACCGAAGCATCCGGGTCGTAGTTGCACGACGTATTATCGGTGCATCCGCAAATTGGAGCAATCGGTTCATTCGTCAGCATCACCATTCCTTGAACGGGCACCCACGAAGTCCACTGGGTCATGTATTTAATGTAATAGGTCGTATTGGGTTGAAGCGACAGTGAATCAGCCAAATCCAAGCACATTGGATCTGCACTACCCGAAATTCCTCCGGCGGCTGTTACATAACACAACACCAGTTCGGAACCGTTGCAGCTGCCATCGGCTCCGGCCTGATACACTTCGATAGCCGATGGGTAATTAAAACCGGTCGTGCCTGAGGCATTGTTCCCGTAGCCGCTATAAAACGCAACATTCGCATGACTGTAATTTTCTGAATTGAAGCTATACCATCCACTCTGAAAATAATTGAGCGCGCCGCAAGCGGTTGGCTCCTGATTAATGGTGCACAGCGTATCGAGTATCAACACGCCATTTTCCATGGCCGTCGCAGTTTCACAACTGGAGTTGATGGGCTCCGGACTCACAATATCGAAGGAAGTGCTGCCTTGACATCCATTCGCGTCCATGGCCGTGAGCACATACGTTCCGGCGATATCAAAGCAATTCCATGTGCTCGGCGATATAACAGCGCCATTGCTCAATAGATAGGTGTAGGGTGCACTTCCTCCGACAGCCATAAACTGTGCAAGGCAAGTTGGCTGACCACAGCTGTTGTTGCCAATAGAGGCCGTTACAACGATTGGCTGCGGATAATTGATTGAGGTCAGACACATTTGGAATTCATCCTGCTGCACACCATCGGCATCGAGGTAAATTACCTGCAGGCACACCTGAGAATATTCTTGTCCATTCATCGCCAACGTAAACTGCTCGAATGTGGTTCCCGAGATAGCCTGGCCGGAAATCGTTGCCTCATTGACGATGGTTTGATTGCCCGAGGCATCAGTGCTATAGGCTGTGTAGGTATAGTTGTATGTTCCGCCAAAGGGACAACTTCCGGTGGCGTATCCCATAAAGGTTAATGATTCATCTGCACACGATACAGGCAGTTGATTGAGAGCAACGGTAAGATTGCATTGGGCATTTGCATGCGAAACAAGCATCAGCAAGCCCACAAAGAGAGAAAAGAAAGTACGCATTGGATTAAGGTGTTAAGGCGGTTGTGAAAGTATGACGTATTTTCTATGTCCGAGGTTGCACGTTGTGGGGACTGAGGACTGGGGAGTGGGGACTGAGGACTGGGGACACAGTACCTCGCACCCTGCACCCAGTGCTCAGTACTCAGTAC
>JBKCDO010000232.1:0-4089 GCA_046304755.1 Flavobacteriales bacterium | reverse complement strand
CCCCTCACCCCTCATCCCTCATCCCTTATTCACACATCGTCCCATATGCCTCAATCATCAATATCACATCGGCCACACCCACTACACCATCGAGGTTGAGGTCGGCCGGACAAAGCGGATCGGTTGGAGGTAACGTAGAGGATACACCTTGATTGGCGCAGATGGGTGCAGCGTTGATATCATCGTCGGCGAAACTGAAGCAGTAACCGCACATGGTTCTTTTTAAAAAGCAGCTGGCAAGTTTCACCAGGTTGAGTTGCGGGTAGGTACAATGGTTGGGAAGCACTTGCGGGGCAGTGTGTAGTTCGCTGCACATACCGTTTTGCAGACGATAACTATGAATGGAATTGGAGCCGTGGTAGTATAAAAACCCACTGCAGAAACAGGCGATGAGTGGACCATAATTGTAGTTGACCACACAGTCGTTACTGTCGTGAAAGCTTATGACTGGTATGTTGGGCTGATCATCCATGTTCGCGCGCTCGGCCATTGCACCGCATTGGTTCACCAATCCTTTAATACTATAGGTGGATGTCGAATTGTTTCCGGAGGCGTCTAGCAAACCTACCTCAGCACTGAATCCGCCTGCCACATGTGCGTCTGCTTCCTGCTGATTCCAAAAAGTGCTTTGTAATGCTGTAATGCTACCTGCACTTTGTCCGTTCACAAACATCCAGTCAGTATCGATTCCCCAATCAGCGGCATGGTCAACACTGAAGCGCAGTGAAGCGCGCGCATCTTGCACGGCGCAGTAGATTGCCTTCTGCAGGTTAGAGCCATAGCAGTTAACGCAAAGCACATTGTCGCAGTTCCATCCCAAGCGATAGTTGATGTTTGCCACCACAAAACCGCGTTTAGCGAATTCCAGACTTTGATAAGTCAGTTCGTTTTTATCGCCACCAATAAATCCGCCACCATGGATATTCAGGATGAACGGACGCTCTTCCATATTGTCTACATTCAAGTCCGGATAGTATACGTCCATGAGCAGCGGTGTTTCCTGTCCCGTGAAGTATTGCGTTGCTGTGCCGTATTGGATGTTTTGCAAGACCACCACCTCGGCGCTATCGAATACCGCTGTTTCAGAATACCGCTGTGAAACGCAGTGCTGGGCGTTTAGGGCTAGATGCAAGAAAACCGTAAAGGTGAAAATGATGGCTTTTTTCAGAGGCATAATGCGAAGATAGAAATTCAATGCGCCTCATTCTTGTGCATGACTGCTTTCCAATTCACGCGGTTACTTCGCAACGCGCGCAGTCCTCCAAACGTCTCCATACCGAGCCTGAACTATGTAAATGCCCGAGGGCACTTGCTCCACCGACAATTGCCTGGTTTTTCCGGAATGCTCTATTATGGTTTTTCCTGAAAGATCGAGCAGCATCAATGCATCGGTTGCATTGGCGAAATGCAACACGTCAGTTGCCGGATTCGGCCACAAGAGCAAGGGCTCGCTCTCGTGGTTTTCGACGCTGTACCAGATACAGTCTAATCCTATAAGCTCTCCAAAATTCGGTGACGAATTCGCTGCAGGTAAGATTTGCAAGAGAATCGGTCCTTCACCACCGCTGATGAACTCCGCTTCCAGGTTGATGCTGTCGGCATGCAACTGCCACAGCGTTTGAGGTGAGATTACCAAACTAACACATTCTATTGTTTCGTCCAAGCACTCCAGCCATTCAACGTGTTGATTGGTGGTCAGCGTGAAGCCGGTGTAAGCAAATACTTCGTTTAAACCATTAAACGCCTGAATATTGATTGTGTCGAAAATTCCGGTTGAATCGCCATAGGAGGTTATCTTGAACTTGATGGTGTTGTTGGTGCAAAGAACATCCGTCCAGATGCAGCTGTCGGCTTGGCAACTGGGAGTTTCCACATGCAAACAAATTTCGCGTATACCCGGGTAAAGCAGCACATTGCTCGATAATCCTTCGGCAATAATTCCACCCTCTGTCGTCCAGGTATAGGTTGCGGTTGAATCGATCCACCCGGCCTCGAGTTGCACATGCATGGGCTCGCTGTTGTCGATAGTGAATGCAGCGTTGCAGAGCGTGTCTTGCGCGTTCATGCATGAAGCGAAAAGCAGCAGCGTTAGGGCGAGTGCGTAGAATTTTCTCATAGTTTCAGTACATGGAGTTGCAAAAATACCCTGCCTTGGTTGAGTCTCGGCTTCGCTCGACTACCGCCGACACGCGCGCCACCGAGCGAAGCCGAGGTGCTCGTCACTCGCGCATGGCCCGGTCCCCGAGCGAAGCCGAGGGGCCTCACCCCCAACCCCTCTCCACAGGAGAGGCGAGCACGTCACATGTTGCTGATTTGGGCAACCCTGCAATCAACGAAAAGCGGTGCCCAGCCCGTACTTAGTACTTTGTAATTCGTACTTAATTTCGCCCCATGCGCCTCCTCCTCACCACCCTCGCACTGCTCATCAGCGCCATGCTCACCGCCCAAGCACCCGCGCTCATTCCTTACCAAGCCATCGCGCGCGATGGAGCGGGACAGCCTTTGAGCGATGCAACCCTCAACGCACGCTTCACCATTCACAATGAATCCGCCAATGGGACTGTGGTGTGGCAAGAGTTGCAATCGGTAAGCACAAACAGCCTTGGATTGTTTACTTCACAGTTGGGCGGAACGTCTTCGTTCGCAGCAGTGAATTGGGCGGTTGGAAGCAAGTTCTTGCAAGTGGAGTTGGATTTGGGCAATGGGTTTATTGAAATCGGTACACAACAAATGCTGAGTGTGCCGTATGCGTTGCACGCGGGTAGCGTTCGTGTGCATGTAAGTGCAACGGGTGACACATTGTTTGTGGGCGATGGAAGTTTTGTTATTATTCCCGGTATCAGTGAAGCCAACAGCAATGGCGGTGGCGGAACAACCGGCACCACGCTCCACACCTGCGGAGCTACAAACATCCACAACGCTGAACTAACCTACGGCTCCATGACAGATCAAGAAGGGAATGATTATAAAACGATTGTGATTGGTACGCAAGAATGGATGGCAGAGAATCTGAATACAAGTATCTATCGAAATGGCGATGCCATTGCGACGAGCTTGAATGATGCAGGTTGGCAAAGCACCATGAATGGCGCCTGGACGCATTACAACAGTGAAGCGAGTTACACTTGTCCGCATGGAAAATTGTACAACTGGTATGCATGCGTTGATACTCGTCAATTATGTCCTTCGGGTTGGCATGTGCCGACGGATGGTGAGTGGAATACGTTGATGGACTTTCTCGGCGGCATGGATGTGGCGGGCGGAAAAATGAAAACGACCGGAACACTTCAACTAGCGAATGGCTTGTGGTATGCACCCAATACAGGAGCAACCAATAGCGCCGGATTTTCAGGAGCGCCTCAGGGTTATCGCTACTTCACGGGCGAATACGATCTGCTTGGCTCCAATGTATTCTGGTGGAGCACCGATGCGTTTCTCATCAACAATGCATGGTCGTGGTTTTTGAGTCATACAGAGTCTGGTTCTTTCCGCAGCGACTTCGATAAAAACTACGGTTTTTCGGTGCGTTGCCTGAGGGATTGACCTTGAGCAGAGAGAACCTTTCACAGTCCTCGACATCACCCACGGAAGAATGAAACTCATAAATAGTCGTCAAAAGAACATATACCAATTAGAATTATAGCTCATGGCCATAAGCATTGTCGAACGATGGGAATCAGATAAAGATTCAGAGCGCATTACTGTCTGTATTGGCTGCAAACACTATGCGCAGTCCCTCACCTGCAAGGCCTTTCCGAAAGGGATTCCAAAGGAAATCATCAACTGCGATGATGACCATTCGAAGCCGCTGCCCGGTCAAAAAAATGATATTGTGTTTGAGCCGCTGTAGGTTGTTATAGGATTCGCGGGCCCTCAGCTTCGCTCTGCCGACGCGAGCGCCCAACGAGCGAAGCCGAGGTGCTCATCTTGTGCGCATGCCCCGGTCCCCGAGCGAAGCCGAGGCGCCCTGTTTCGACCACAGAACTATACATGCCGCCCCTACGGGGCTATTGGTCAACTGCACACCTCTAGCTAGTGAATATTTCGCCCCTAACGGGGCTGGAGGTTCACTAATCCTAAGCCCTCTGT
>JBKCDO010000231.1:0-5883 GCA_046304755.1 Flavobacteriales bacterium | reverse complement strand
TGCTATTTGCGCCGGTGAATTGGTGCAGCTCACAGCGTCAGGGGGTGGAAATTATCTTTGGAATAATGGGCAAACCGCTTCAGCGATTCAGGTCGCGCCAAATGTCACAACAACTTACTCGGTTATTGTCACACTTTCGGGAGGTTGCAGCGCATCTGCATCACAAACGATCACAGTGCAGCCCGGGTTAAACACCTCGTCGATTTTCCACAACTGAGCAACATTGACGCAGCGCCTCTTGCCAGGTGTAAGCAGTCAAACCCGTTGCATTTTTCCATTTAGAATTATCCAGTTTGGAATACCCCGGCCTTTTAGCTTTTGTCGGGAAATGATTGCTGTCTACTGCATGAACCGGCACATGCATACCGTGAACTTCCATGATTGCATTCGCAAAGTCCCACCAACTCGCGGTGCCATCGTGCGTGTAGTGATATAATCCACATGGAATAGAAACTCCTTGCACGTATTTTCTTTTCAGCATAGAGAGAATGTCTCGGGCTAATAGGCCCACCCAAGTAGGCGTCGCAAACTGATCATTCACGACATTGAGTTCACCTCTTTCTTTGGCCAAACGAAGCATCATGTTGTAAAAGTTATGGCCGTACGTGCCATATAGCCATGAAGTACGCAGAATGAAGTAGTGATCGAAAACAGCGTCAATGGCGCGTTCACCTTCCAGTTTAGAAAAACCATATTGGTTCAATGGATGGGGAATGTCTTCTTCCGTATAGGGTCGTTCTTCCGCACCATCGAAAACGTAGTCAGTTGAAATGTGCACCAAGAGCGCCTCTATGAATTTACATGCTTCGGCCAAATAACCGGGTGCCAGGGCATTCCCGTTGCGAGCACCTTCATGATCTTCTTCGGCGCGCTCCACGTTGGTGTATGCAGCGGCGTTAATGACAATATCCGGTTTTAGCGAAGCGATGCGTTCTTTAACCCATGATTCGACGGTGATGTCCAAATCTGCGCGCTCCCAAAAGGTGAATCGAAATTCAGGGAATTCTGTAGCAATGCTCCGAAGAGCATGTCCAAGTTGCCCACCGGCTCCAACAACAAGAATGTGTTTTAGTGAATGTGTCACGCGGTAAAGTTAGTACTGAGGACAAGGATCATTGTCATTCTATTCATGGTATCTTTGTACTCGTGGCATAATCCTTGGCTTCGCGCCAAAAAATGCATCACCATGAAAAAGTCGATCACGTTGCTTCTGATTGCAGTTGGATTTGTTGTCGTAAATGACGGACAAGCCCAACGTCGTTCTCCGAACTTGAACCTTGGCATACAAGTGGCGCAACCTTTAGGAGAGTTTGCTACACAATACGAAGGTTTTCCCGCCGGTATCGGCGGTTCATTCTCTATGCCTGTTTTGCGTTCACCGATTGAATGGGGAATAGGCTATGCTTGGAATAGCATGGGATCGAGCGACCGTGATATCGTCGCATTGATTAATCAAGACTCGATCAATGGCAATGTGTATTCTGAAGGAAAAATGGCCATCAGAAGCACTAATAGCCGCTACCTCGCACACGCCCGTATTCGTCCGCTTGCGGGTAAAATCCAGCCTTATGGAGATGTTTTTTCCGGACTTGAAACCTACAAAACCACTACCTCAATCACATTGGATAACAGTGGCTACAGTTCTGAACTCTCCACCAACCGCGATCATTTGGATATGACGTATTGTTTTGGATGGGCGTTGGGGTTGCGATGGAGGGTTGCTCCGGGTGTCTATGTGGAAGGCCGTTATGAGAACATCACCGGGGGAAAAGTGAAGTATGTGAATGATGAAAGTATCAGCATTAACAACGACAACTCGATTGCTTTTGATTTGAAAGAGTCAAAAACCAACAAGGCAGTTTATCAGGTTGGTGTTGCCATTGGCTTCTAATCTGAGAACATAAAAAAAGCCTCAACCGAGGCTTTTTTCTTTTAGCAAAATTCTTCGAAGGCCATTTTCAGATGCTCGGCAATCATATCCGCCGTGCGCCCTTCAATGTGGTGCCGTTCCACCATGTGCATCAATTTGCCGTCCTTAAACAAGGCGATGCTCGGTGATGACGGAGGGTATGGAAGCATATACTTGCGTGCACGGTCCACCGCGTCGCGGTCGACACCTGCAAAGCTTGTTGTCAACTTAGCAGGCAGCTTAGCGGCTGTTTGCACAGCCTTGCGCACACCCGGGCGCATACTGCCCGCGGCACAGCCGCAAACAGAGTTCAACACAACCAGCACAGTTCCTGTGCTATTGACCGCCTGATCTACGGCATCAGGAGTCATCAATTCTTCAAAACCCACATTGTCCAATTCCTGGCGCATGGGGGCTACTAATTCCGGTGGATACATTTTCGTTGTTATTTGGTGCAAAGGTGCGTGTGTTACTTAACTCCACGCAAATCTTCGCCTGTTAATCATTTAAAACGCTGTTGAGTAAGTTGCGAATTTCTGGTCCACTGGATGGACGAGGAGCATCCGTGCTGACAATCTTTCCGGCTTCATCAATCAGAATAAAGCGAGGGATGGAATTGACAATGTATAATTCGCTAATGGATTTTCCGGGTGCTTCGTTTTGATGCAATTGTAAACCGGTCATCTGTTCTCGAGCGATGAAGGCTTTCCAGGCCGCTTCGTCTCTGTCGGTGCTCACACTGATGAAGTGAATGTTTTTGTCGTGATACTCTTCTTCCAATGTTTTTAAGTAGGGAATTTCACGCTTGCACGGGCCACACCAGGTCGCCCAGGTATCGATAAACACCACCTTACCGCGATAATCACTCAACTTCGAAGTTTTTCCGCTAGCATCATAAAACTCGGCATCCGGCGCTATTCGCCCTTTGTAGAGGTGCTCGTATTGTGCCGCATAACGCTTCACGGAGGAAATGAGTTTATCGTCTTTCGAGCAACGCTCAAGGGTTGCAATGAATGCCGTCATATCAGCAGATCCGGCGTCTTTAATTATCTGCGGCATCAACTCGCTAATCAAAACACTTTTATTGCGCTCAATGTTGATCAGCCTGCACAAGGCATCAATGGTGAGTTCATAATAATGAATGGCTGACTTATCCGTCTCTAATTGATACTGCTGATTGGCGAGCATTGAGGCCTTGTTCAGCGCAAATGACTTATACGCGGCGTCATAAGCCATTGATTCATCATTCACTTCGAGCTTATCAATAAAATCAGTAAATGATTTGGGCATAACCGTCATACCCATTTTCGAAGACTGTGTTTGGTAATTAATCAAATCCAATCCCATTTGAAAATTGTAAATCTTCTTCTCAGCTGTGTAAAACGGAGTAATGAAGTCAAGTGAGGCCTTGGCTTTTTCCAATGCGGCAAGCCTCACATTTCGCACGGAGTCGCGCGCCTCGAAGTAGCGCTCACCGGCAAGAGTGCCCGCCTTATACATCGGATATGCTGCTTGAAATTGGCGTTCTTCTTTTTGGCGTTCGATCAGATAGTTGCAATAAGGCGAGCTCGATCCGGAAATTTTTGCATCCGTCAAATTGATTCCCGGCGCCTGAAGCGTTACTACATCTGCAGGTAAGAGGTATATGATCAAGTTTTGACGATTGTATTCAAGCGTGAAATAGTTGGCTGCCGTTTGTTCGATCAATAAATCAAAGTTGCCCTCTTTACTAAGCTTAACGGTATCCGCGCGCCCCATGCTCTTCAGTATGAAAAAATCACGGGGGGGATTGCTGATGGCGCCCTTCAAGTTCGTCTTGCCGGTTTGAGCCATTCCGCTCGCAGCTGAAAGGCAAAACAAACAGGTAAGTGTATAGATAAAACAACGCATCTGATTATGATTTAAGTTGAACAGCAATACTCAGCTCGTCAAGTTGTTTTTGGTCGATGGTGCTTGGTGCATCGATCATTACATCACGACCACTGTTGTTTTTGGGGAATGCAATAAAGTCGCGAATGCTCTCAGCCCCACCAAACAAGGCGCACAATCGATCGAAACCAAACGCAATACCACCATGCGGTGGAGCTCCGTATTCAAAGGCATTCAACAGGAATCCGAATTGCTTCTGAGCCTCATCGGGTGTAAAGCCGAGCAAGTTGAACATGCGCGCCTGAATATCACGATCGTGTATACGAATCGATCCCCCTCCGATTTCAACGCCATTCAACACAAAGTCGTAAGCATTGGCGCGTGCATCGCCCGGTGAAGTTTCCAGTAAATGGAAATGCTCAGGCTTTGGCGCTGTAAACGGATGGTGCATGGCAAACCAACGTCCTTCTTCTTCAATCCATTCCACCACAGGAAAATCAACGACCCACAGTGGCTTGAAATCATCCGGATTACGCAGATTCAGTTTTGAACCCATCAGCAAACGCAGCTCGCTGAGTTGTTTGCGTGTGCTATGCAAGTCCCCGGATAGAATGAGCATTAAATCGCCCGCTGCCGCTCCTGCAGTTTGTGCAATCGTTTTCCAATCATCAGCAGAATAGAATTTGTCAACCGATGATTTGAATGAGCCATCTTCATTACACATGCAATACACCAATCCTTTCGCACCGATTTGTGGGCGCTTCACCCATTCGGTGAGCTCGTCGACTTGCTTCCGCGTATAATTAGCACAGCCCGGAACAACAATGCCAAGCACGGCTTCTGCACTGTCGAAAATCGCGAAGCCTTTCCCTTTCATGCCGGCGGTGAGGTCTTGAAACTCCATACCGAATCGAACATCCGGTTTATCATTTCCAAAGCGGCGCATAGCATCATCGTAGGTCATGCGCGGTACACCGGCGATATCAATTCCTTTTACTGTTTTGAATAAATGACGCACAAGACCTTCGAACGTATTCAAGATATCTTCTTGCTCAACAAAGGCCATCTCGCAGTCGATCTGCGTGAATTCGGGTTGACGATCGGCGCGTAAATCTTCGTCGCGGAAACAACGTACAATCTGGTAATAGCGATCATATCCGGCAACCATCAAGATTTGTTTGAAGGTTTGCGGTGATTGGGGAAGCGCGTAAAACTGACCTCCATTCATGCGTGATGGCACTACGAAATCACGCGCACCTTCCGGTGTGCTCTTGATAAGGTAAGGCGTTTCAACTTCCATGAAGGCTAATGAATCCAAGTACTTACGCGTTTCGATACCGATACGGTGACGCAGCATCAGATTGTTCTTGGGCGGATTTCGGCGCAGGTCGAGGTAGCGCCACTGCATCCGCAAATCATCACCGCCATCGCTAACGTCTTCAATGGTAAACGGTGGTGTTTTGCTGGCGTTCAACACTTCGAGTGAAGTCACCTGTAGTTCAATATCGCCTGTAGGCATATTGGGGTTTTTAGCAAAGCGCTCGATGACCGTTCCGGTAGCTTTGACTACGAACTCACGGCCGAGCGCGCGAGCGGCTTGCAGCATATCGGCCGAAGTTTTTCCCTCTTCGAAAAACAATTGGGTAATCCCATAACGGTCGCGCAAATCGACCCATAGCATCCCGCCCTTGTCACGTGTGCGTTGAACCCAGCCGCTGAGTGTTACCTGTTGATTGATATGTTCCATGCGGAGTTCTCCGCAAGTGTGTGTTCTATGCATGATTATTTGATAATGAATAGCGGCAAAGATAAATCGCACCGCGCTTGGAATAAGATTATACACATATGCAAAACAAACACGGCCGCCAAGAGGCAGCCGTTTCAATAATGTCATGTACGATTACTTCAATGTGAAGTTTACCGGAATGGTCATTACCACACGAACGGGACGTCCATTTTGTTTGGCAGGAGCAAATCGCTTGAGTTTTTTCACTGCGTTTTCTGCTACTCGGCTGAGGTTTGGTCCACCCTGAACGCCGCGTTGCACGCGCACGTTAGTTACAGCTCCATCCTTCTCAACTACAAATTGCACGTACACTTTACCC
>JBKCDO010000230.1:0-2354 GCA_046304755.1 Flavobacteriales bacterium | reverse complement strand
AGGTAGAATATTATGACACTACAGGAATAATTTCGCAATAGGGTTTTGATGAATTGAAATCACCTCACCCCTCACCCTTCACCCTTCTACTTCACAACAACCTCATCCGCAAAAATCCACGGCTTGCCGCCCGCGCCTAAGTGCCAAGCGGGGATGGCATCGAATGCAGGCTTGGCAATCACTTTGACGTAACGCGCGCTTGCGCGGAGGTCTTTGGTGAATTCCCTGGTCGACGGTTGGGTTTCCTTTTGGTATTCAGTAATGTCGATGGCAGCGGCCTGCGCGAAGGTTTTCCCATCGTGTGAAAGTTGAATTTCGATGCGCGAGGGAAACCAGATCCATGATTTGGTTTCTTGCAAACACGAAAGGCCAACGGTAGTGATGGCTTGCTCCGCGCCGAGGTCAATCACGCATTCCATGGATTGTCCTTGCCAACCTTGCCAGGAACCAGTGCGGAAATCCACGCCACCGCGCATGCCATCGATGAGTGCCTCATCACCACCTCCCGTATATTGATTGTTGTAAGGTGTGAGTGATAGCATACGGCGATTCGAATCGCGTTTGTAGTAATCTGCTGTGCAAAGTCTTTCATCCGATTCTTTCGAAAACGCTACGATGTGCGATTCGTCGTAGATCGTAATCTCACGTGTTTCACCATCGAGCAATTCAAGCACCTTGATGGGGCGACGTGTTCCTCGCGGAGGTTCTACGTGTATCTTGTAGTTACCGGCCCCTTTCATTGCTCGCAGCTTAATAGTAGTGCTGTCTCGAAAGGGAAGCTGTGGTCCGGAAATCACCGGCATCGGTTGGATGAGGAAGTCAGATACCTTCGATGCAATTACCGGCGCAGCTGCGAAACGCGTGCTCTCGCCAATGGCAATCATGTTTTTTGAACCCGGTAAAAACGAATAGACATTGTTCTTGGCCAGCACGTACCACGCCGACATCTGTCCGCAGTCTTCATTTCCGCACAATCCATCAGGCGCATTATGGTATTGTTCTTTGCAAATGCGTTCGACCAGTGCTCTTGATTTTTCGGGTTTTCCGATGAAGTTGTAGAGGAAAGCCACATGATGGCTGGGTTCATTGCCATGAGCGTATTGACCAATAAGTCCTGTGATATCGGCTTGCTCGCGGCCGGAAGTTTTTTGCGAAGCAGAAAACATAGCATCCAGCCATTTTTCGAATGGCTCCGGGCCGCCGTGATAAGCAATGAGTGTTTCCACATCATGGGGAACGAACAGTGAATATTGAAACGCGTTGGCCTCTGTGTAATTGAAATCGACTTGATACGGATCGAACGGGTCAGGGAATCCACCATTGCGACGAGGTCGCATGAAGCCGGATGCAGGATCATACAAATGCTTCCATGACTGACTGCGTTTGATGAATTGCTCATACACTTCTGCGTTCCCGAGTTGTGAGGCGAATTGTGCAATACACCAGTCGTCATAAGCAAACTCGAGTGTTTTGGAAACACTCTCACTGAATTCATTGGCAGGCACAACGCCTAGTTCCGCGTATCGCTTTTTTTCGTCTTGTGGACCGGATGCACTGTTGATCATCGCTTTGAGCGCGAGCTCATGGTCGAAATCGCGAATGCCTCGCATGTAGGCGTCGTAGATCACCGGCACACTGTGATAGCCAATCATGCAGTAGGTTTCATTTCCGGCTAATTCCCAGACAGGAAGTTCTCGGCGTTCTTTGAATATTTCCAGGAAGGTGATAATCCAGTCACGGGTGCGCTCGGGCTCGAGTTCGCTCATGAGCGGGTGATAAGCGCGAAACGTATCCCACAATGAGAAAACAGTATAGCGCGTATAGCCATTCGCAGTATGGATTTTTTTGTCTTCTCCACGGTATCGGCCATCGGTGTCGCTCCAAATATTCGGCACGGTATAACAGTGATATAAAGCAGTGTAATAGTTCGCCAGTTCTTCGGAATCGGAAGAAGTCAGTGGTGCTTTTTTGAGCACGTTTGACCACGTTGCCTTCGCTTGTGTGCGGTATTGGTCAAAGTTCCAATGGGGTGCTTCTGCATAGAGGTTTTTGCGCGCTCCGATTTCATCCACTCCGCTTAATCCAACCTTGACGGTGAGCGAAGAGGTTGGGTCAAAGAGCATCGAGAACACCTGTACTTGTTCCATAACGGTCACTTTTTTGCCATCGCGATCTTCGGTGTAACTGACATCCAGTTGTGTGAAATCGCGGAAGGGTTGGGAGAACACGGCGTAGAAATACGTGTGTTGTTCTTCGGCCCAACCTTTCGAAACACGGTATCCTGAAATAGCTGTATCACCGATGATGTGATAGTCGTAGCGCAACAAATCATCGCGGTGCATGAAGTCAAGAAA
>JBKCDO010000229.1:0-2989 GCA_046304755.1 Flavobacteriales bacterium | reverse complement strand
AGCATCACTGTGGCGCCATCGGCCACCGAGACCTACTTCGTGCGCGCTGAAGGCACCTGCAACACTACCGCGTGTTCTTCTGTGACCGTTAACGTGATTTCTGCACCGTGTGGCCCTGAAGCCGTGAGCGCATCGGCTATACGCATATGTCAGGGCTCTTCGACTACCCTATCGGTTGTCGGAACACTCTATCCCGGTGCGATCTGGAGATGGCGTCGAAACAGCTGCACAGGCACCATCGTAGGTACGGGCGCATCGCTGAGCGTATCGCCTACTGCCAACACGACCTACTATGTGCGCGCTGAAGGCGGCACCTGTGGCGTTACGGTTTGTCTGGAGATTACCATCATCGTTGATAAACTGCCGTCGACACCGAGTGTCATCAGCGGTCCGACCAGCGGTCTGTGTAACGCGCAGAACGTGACCTACTCGGTAACGCCTGTGAGCACGGTGCAGCAATACAACTGGACCGTACCGCCGGGCATCACCATCGTGAGCGGACAAGGCACTGCATCGGTCACCGTGAACGTGAGTAACTTCATCAACACGAACCCAACCAACGGTAATCCTGCGATTTGCGTAACGGCACAGAACACCTGTGGCAACAGTCCGATTCGTTGCCTAAGCTTGACGACGTTCCCCAATACACCGGCCTCCATCAGCGGTCCTGCCCAGCCGTGCATCAACACAGTGAACACCTACAGTTGCCCAGTCGTGTACGGCGCTTCATCCTACACCTGGCTCGTACCCACGGGCTGGGTGATCCAGAGCGGTCAAGGCACGTCGAGCATCACGGTGCTCTGCAACGGCACGGGCGGCAGCGTGCGCGTGCGCACGACGAATGCCTGCGGAACATCGGGACTCAAGTCGATGACCGTGGCGCCAATTGTCTGCGGTAGCACGGCCATGCCGATGCAGCTCGAACTCTGGCCGAACCCGACCAGTGATCGTGTGTTCTTCGCCCACGGCGATAACCAGCCCGACCACCTGCACATCTACGACATGCTCGGCCGCGACGTGTACAGCGGCAACTGGCTACCTGAGTTTGACGTGTCAGGGCTGGCAAGCGGCATCTACTTCGTGCGCGCTACGTATCAAGGCGAGAGTGTGGTGAAGAGGATGGAAGTGGTGAGGTAGGGACTGGGGACTGGGGACTGGGGACTGGGGACAAATGACTAATGAAAAAAGGCCTGCGTTGAGAGATCAATGCGGGCCTTTTTCATTCGCCACGGTTGGTGAGCGGAGCCGAACCACGCCATTCGCCACTTGCAATTCACCCCTCACTTTCCATTATCTTGCACACATGAACAGCGACAAAGACACCAAATCACTTTACAACGACGAGGCTTCGCAATGGAAGCGCACCGGTCCAATCTTGTTGTCGGATTATTCTGCGCGGCCCTTTGTGATGGATTTGTGCGAACCCATCAAAGGCTACAGCATGCTGGATATCGGCTGTGGTGAGGGGTATGTAGGACGTGAATTGCTTAAGCGTGGTGCTGCTCAGATTCACGGCATCGATATAAGCGATGCCATGATTGAAAAAGCTGAAGCCGAAAAGCAGGCGCAGCAACTCACCAACCTTTCATACGAAGTGCGTGATATTCGAGGGTTGGGCGATGAAGAGTTTCAGGTCGATACCGTGCTGGCCATGTTTCTGTTCAATTACCTCAATGCTCCCGACACCGCAGAGGTCATGAAGAAGGCCTATAGCCAACTCAAGCCCGGAGGACATTTTATCTTCTCGGTACCACATCCTTCATTGGCTTTTTTGAAGCAAGACAAGTATCCATTTTACTTCGAAAAACGTGGTGGGTATTTCAGCGGGCGTAACGTTTTGTTTCCCGGCGAAATCTGGCGTCGCGATGGTGTGGCTGTCGGTGTACAGTGTGTGCACAAAACCTTTGAGGATTACTTCGCAGCGATGCGATTTGCAGGCTTCATCACCATGCCTGAAGTACACGAACTCCACATCAATGAAGAGCATGTCGCCCTGGATCCGGAGTTCTTTACTCCACTGATTGATCTCCCGCTGCACGTTGCCTTTAAAGTCAAAAAATAAATCGCATGATTGCCGCACACCAGGTTTGGTCAACACTTCCTACAGCCGATGAAATAACAGTTCATCTTCCCGAGCTGGTGGCCACTGCTCTACTGGCTTCCAATGAACAACTTGAACAATGGCTTTCGCATCCGAATCAGGCGAACCCTGCGTCGTTAAAACCCATTGATGCTCATGCCTTGCAATGGCTTGGTCAACTCAATGCTTCTCCGGGAGCGTTGCGCATCAAGACCTCTTCGCATTATAATGATGACCAACTGCGCTTACTCTATGCGATGGTTTCGCGATCACTCGGATGGCTTAACAACCGCTATACCTACTTCTTCGACGTGATGGACCGCGGCTTAGACTATACCAAGGAGGCGATTCCTGTTTCGAAGACAAAAGCCGAAACAGGCTACCATACCGATAGCACAGCAAAACAGTATTTCCCGGACATCGTCGGACTATTGTGTTTGCAACCCGCTAAATCGGGTGGCGAATCGCTCATCACCAATGCAGCGAATCTGATCAATTACCTCGCTGACGAACACCCTGAATTCAACGAAATTCTCCATCAGGCGTGGTGCAGAGATGTGATTACCCCCGGAACGGTTCATAATACGGAAGCGATACTCGCCAACGATATTCCTCTCTTTCAATACGATCATGAAAGCGGTGTGATTTTCCGCTACATGCGCTATTGGATTGAATCCGCTCTGGTCAAACTCGGCAAGGAAATCCCAACAGATCTTACCCGGGCCTTAGATACCATCGATGCCTATTTCGCGCAGCCTGATCATGCCATGTGTTTCCGTTTAGAGCGCGGCGACATGTTGTTTGTCAATAACCGTTTCTTGTGCCATAACCGCACTGCGTTTGAGGATGGTGAAAAGCCTCGCGTCTATGTACGCGCCTGGATTAACCGAGATCCACAGGATTAGTCCA
>JBKCDO010000228.1:0-9827 GCA_046304755.1 Flavobacteriales bacterium | reverse complement strand
CCTGTATACGCAGCACTTGACCTTGCTCATCCAACACAGGATAGCCGTTCACCAATACGATTTTCTTGCGGCCATCAGGAAATACTAGTCGTTCTTCAAACGTAAACCCCTGAGCACTTCGAATCGCCTGCGTAGCAATGGCATCATTGCGCTCTACGTCATCCGGATGAAGCCTGGAATGATATGCACGATAGTTGAGGACTTTACCCTCCTTCGGCAACTCATAAATCTTATAAAGCTCGTCTGACCAGATAACCTCATTTTTCGGTATATCGTATTCCCAACTTCCCAATTTAGCAATCGACTGCGCCGTCAACAATTTCTGGTAAATCTCTCGGTTCTCCGCTTCAACCTGTGCGCGCTCATGCAATGACTTTAACGCAATAATCATCGTACCGCATGTCGTGATAAAGGGCTGTAAGTAGACAATATCTTCTTCTGTGTATCCGACTCCCTTATTCGCTAAACCCATCATGCCGATGAGGTTACCCTTGCTATCTTTAATGGCAAGCCCCATATAAGACTTAAGCGGAGGGTGTCCCTTGGGCGTACCGCCACTGCGGGGATCACTAGCAGGATTGTTAGAAACAACAGTTTCACCCGTCTTTAACGTATAGCCGAATAAGGTTTCATGATTGGTGAACAACATCCCTTGCTGCGCATGCTTTTGATACAGCGCTGCTGTTTCCTCATTCCAGGAGATATCCGTAATAGCGTATGTGCGCAGAATCTGTTTCCCTTCTTGCAAAAACACCTCACCAATAAAACCATATTCACTGCCCGTAATCTTTAATACATAATCGAGCATTTTCTTGAACAACTCCCGCTTACTCTCCGGTGATTTGATGAAATCCTCGTTGATTTCCTGCAGCACTTTAAGCATGTGTTGCGTTGCCGTGAGTTCAGCGTAACTCTTGCGGAGTGTCATCAGGTGCACAACAGTGTTGGCCAAAAACTTCAGCGTCTGTCGCTGCATTTCCGATAACTCGTGAGGACTTTTATCCAGAATGCACAATGTTCCTAAATTCAGGTTTCCGGGCATGGTCAGCGGAACTCCGGCATAATAGCGCCAATGAGGCTCACCGGCTACCAATGGATTATCCGCAAACAAGTCACTTTGCAGCGTATCCTTCACCTCCATCAGGTCATGCCCCATGATGGTGTATTGACAAAACGAATTGCATCGCGGGACTTCGTTCACGGTACCACCTACTCTTGACTTGAACCATACATTGTTCTCATCAATCAAGGTGATAATGGCGGTTGAACTTCCCGTCAGTGAGGCGGCAATGCGTGTGATATCATCGTAAAGTTCCTCAGGCTCGCTGAATAGAAGATTAAGCGACTTCAATTCTTCCAATCGTTCGGCCTCATTGGCCGGAACGGGAATAGCAATTTGTTTTGCGGAAATGACTTCTTTCATGCGGATACTTGGTGTAGTGGTGAGTTAATGCTGCAAAAGAGCAACGCATTCTTTACCCACCCGCATGATTTATGTCAAAACATTTCGTGACTCCCGTCAACAGACTCACCGCTGAAACAATGCAGCATCGGTCAATGTTTTCAAGCGAATCTCTGTCCGGCGATTGAGGCCGTGCTCAGGCTCCGAGCAACTGACACCGTCACTGCACTCATTGAGTAATAGGGTTTCACCATATCCTTTAGCCTGAAAGCGTCCTGCGGGTAATCCTTTGGAGCATATGTAATGCACCGCAGCATCGGCGCGTTGTTGCGACAACTTCAAATTATAGGCAGCATCACCACGAGCATCGGTGTGGGCGTTCAGATCAAGGCCAATCATCGCGTTTCGCTCTAAAATAATGGCGAGCTGATCCAGCTGCCTGCGCGATTCCGGGGTTAACCGGGCGCTATTGTAATCGTAATAAATACGGTTTATCACAAACAAATCCTTGGTGGAAACCGTGATGGAATCATTGTATTCATTCACCAGCACAACCGCATCCTCTGCCGCGACTCGTCGATAGTTGATTTCAGCATCCAACACAGGCAAGCTGATGCGTTCACCCTTGTCAGTGATAAGTACTTGCTTAGCCTCAGTCTGGGCGGAAAGACGCATGACAAAATTCAACTGCGGATCCAGACGGGTAAAGCGAAACTTACCGACGTCGTTGGTATAGGCGATGGCCACAGGTTCACCGCGGCTATCCAAAATGGTTATCGTTTCACCGCGACCAATATCACCGGGAGCATCCTGGAAAAGCTGTCCCTCCAACTGCAACGTAAGCACGCTTTCATCTTGCACATGCAGCTCGTTCATAGCGCTGAAGCGAAATGGCAGCAGTTCCAGTTCGGCAAATCCCTTCACATTAAAACGAACTTCCGTCAAGCGATTTCCCAAAGGATCCGTAACAACTAAGAGGCATTCTGCAAAGCTTCCTCCGTCAGCTACAGGCAGTTGAAAGCGATAATGCCTGTTCAATCGCAAAGCGCGAATGTCAATTCTTCCCAGTGAATCTGTCGGGGCAGTTTGAATAACCTCACCGGCTTCATTCACAATACTCACTTCAACACCGGCACTGGGCACTCCGGCACATTCCACGAATGCCTGCATGTCATGAAGCTCCTCCGGTGAAGCCTCTCGTTGTAGTAAAAAGAGATCATCTCCTCCTCGGCCACCGGCACGATTCGAGGTCAGTATCGCTTTGTCATCACTCAAAAAGAGCATACACACGTCGTCGCCTGCACTATTTATCGGAGCAGCCTCCGCAACGCTGGTCTTCCATTGATCGTCCCCCGAAGTCCTGCGAATGTCATAACCGCCCCAGGTATCGGTTCGATTAGAGGCATAGTAGATAGTACCTTGATGATAGGTCGGAAAAATTTCATTCTGCGCAGAATTCACGCCCAATCCCGGGTTGACCGGTTCACTCCAGCCCTGTTCGGTTTTCAATACATACCATAGGTCCATGCCGCCAGATCCACCAAAACGATTACTGGTGAAAACAAGCATGCGGCGCTCATCCACATAGTGCGGGTGACAATAGTCCGCATCATCCAATCCCCAGCTCAACCATTGCGGACTGCCCCAACGGCGACCATTCCAAGTGCAACTGTAGATTTTCAGGTGAGCGCCACGGGCACCGTCAAAATTCTCTGTTGAACTAAAATACATGACCGAGTCTTCGATACTGAACGATGCCGGACCGATATCATTCATCGGGTTTTTAAAAAAATGCTCCGGCTTATTCCATTTCGAAAAATCAAAACCGCGCGACGCCTTGTGCAAGGAAAACTTCGGGCGCGCGTTCCACTGATAATCACTGACCAAATCCGGTCCACCCGTTTGCATAAACACAAGGCCATCCTCAAACAGCATACACGCGATTTCATCTTGCGCCGTGTTGAGATCAAACAGCGGCTTGATGGCAAACTCGGTCTGAGCCTGCACCGCACACACCAAGATGGCAAACAGAAGTGAAAAGATTGGCTTCATATCAGAAATAGCGGATCGAATGAGCAGAACGTTTGTTTAAGGTGTAGCCCAAGAAGCCTTCCACCGAACTTGACGGACGGGCAAACTGCCTGCCTGTGGCGTAATCATAGGAAAGCCCCACACGCAGGTGATCGTTGATCATCCAGGCTGCAAGCGCTTGGATAGCGGACTTAAAGCGATAGCCTCCGCCGATCCAGCAGCGGTTGCGATAGAGGAACTGTGCATTGACTTCCGACTGCCATTGACCGCCCTCGGCATACTTCGTCAGATTCGATAATTCCAACAGATGTTCCTGACCAACCGGCAAAATCACTCCGGCGACCATTGCATAGTGGCGATACAATCGACTCCCTGGATCTTGCGCATAATTCCATCCCGCACGATTCAAATGGGATGCATCAAGTCCAAAAAACATGCGAGAGGACGTAAACAACACACTCGCTCCGAGAGTTGGTACTGTGCGTGCTTGACTCAAGCCGGACAAGAGTGCATCATCACTATCCTGTGCATTCAACATTCCTATATCAACACATTGGCGAACGGCACCCGCAGTAATGCCGAATGCGAGTTTACTGTGTTGGAATCTCACCTTATAGACACCGGTTGCCTTTGCCGTCAATTGCATGCGCGCACCAATGCGATCAGACACAACGCGCAAACCGGCAGCCATCTGCTCACCGGCGATCGGAGCGTGCATGGAAAACTGGTCTGACGTTGGCGCACCTGTAAGCCCCATCCATTGTGAGCGATGTCGCACGGCCATGCTCATCGTCTGATGGCTTCCGGCATAAGCCGCATTCACATCATACAAATTAAACTGATACTGACTGTGCGACCATTCCTGTTGCGCATTTGAATTCAACACGAGCAACAGGCATAAGAGGATGCACAGCACCACGCTTCTCACGGTAATTAAGGAGAGGTATTGATTCATCGTACTAACTCGATATATCCGTTATGCACAGTTTCCCCAATGCGCACTGTATAGAAATAGGTTCCATCGGGAAGTTGCTGTCCGTTACTATCCTGTCCACTCCAATTGCGATTGGCATTGTCGTAATTCTTTACGTGAAAAACTTCAGCGCCCCATCGATTGGTGATGAACACCTCATTCACCGCGTACGACTCCACATCAATATGGTCAATTTGCCAGCTATCGTTATCGCCATCACCATTGGGCGAACAGAAATTGTGAAAGACTAACTCACAAGGCTTAATCTCAATATCAAGCTCTTCAAAATCGAACGAGCGTTCAAACACGCATCCCGTATTGGTTGAAACACGCAACACGTTTTGCGCGGCACCCAGAGACGCAACAGACGAGGTCTCGAGCTCATTCCAATAAAATTGAATGGAATCGGCATTGGCACAACCAAACGTCTGAACGATACGTGCTTCATATGTCCCGACGCAAGCGTCTTTAAGCACACTGATCTCCACATAAAGTGCCGGTGCACCATCATTCTGCTCAAAGCCTGAGGTAACAATATTCTGATCATTAGTGAGTGTTCCAAAATCAATCTGACCGGCTGTTGAATTGATGCAAATCTGATCACAGGCACTGACTGCAATGCACGACAATGTTTGACGCTCAAACGTGTATTGCGCATGCAGTGTGCAGTGCAGAACAACCACCAATATGAGTGCAATTAGCCTATTCATGGTAATGATCGATGATGTACCAATCTTGTCCGTCGCTCACAACCGTGAGGTACTCAGCTTGAGTCGAAGCCATCGCGTAGGAAACGTTACCGTCGATTTCATCACCTGCAAAAGGCGTAATCACGACATCATTTGGTACTGACGACGCCGTAAAAAACTTTCTGAATTTGTAAACCCGACCGGCACAATTCGCTGCAGGCAACAACTGAATACTCACATCGCCCATGGCAACATCGCAAATAAAGACGGTGCGATTCGCCATATCAGCGTTGGTATTGAGGTTGGTTGTTCCCGCATTCAATTTCGCTACTTTCAACGCCAGCGAACCATTCACTTCCAACGTGCTTTGAGGAGCTGCGGTGTTGATTCCTACCAATTGTCCTTGCGTATACACAGCACTCGCTGTTTCGTTCCAGGTAGCGTATGCAACCGATGTGAGGTCAACTGAATTCGAGGTGTTTCCTTCGTCCACAGACAGCTGCATATCGGCTGAAAGCGACAGGTTACTGATTACTTCATCACTTCCGAAATCAGAAGTCAACCCCGTGAGATCCACCGAGTACGTTTCCCCCTGCTCAACGATTGTCAAAGTTGTTCCCTCCAACGCAACGGTCTCAATCAATTCGTTGGTCGTATCGCCATCGGATTCATTCACCACCGAACCTGCCTTAGTAGAGTAATACGAATATGGCACTGTGAGCATCTGAGAAATACCAACCACTTGCGGCGGGCTTCCGGGTTGACCGGCAGATACTTCAAGATAGTATTCATCACTTTCCCAGGGAACTTCAGTAAGCGCAGCATAAAGTCCGTCGCCCGTCACAATGCCGGTTCCAATCATGGTGCTGAATAGTCCGAATTGATTGGTGGGCACCAAACTGTGGCTTTCTGAGAATACAATATCGCCGTCCGGTGTGCCGCGATGCACAGCAAATTCAACGGTCACAAATTGATCTACCAACTCATTACCTTGAGGATCGCGAACTACAGCTTGGTAAGATATTTTACCGGGGGCAGTTTGCGCGGTTACGGCAATAGTGGCAAAGCAAAGAAACAGGAAGGTCAGGTGTTTCGTCATAGGGTCTGTCAGCTAAGTATGGGTAGCAAATTAACCGACCACCAACGACTAAAAATCTTCGACCGGAAAGAACTATTAACGCACCATAGTGAACAGCGACAAACTTCAGGAAGCTTTCCAAACGGCGGCAATCTGCTCCAGTTCATCGTACCACTCCTGACCAAACCTGCGCACAAGCGGGTCCTTCAGAAATTTGTACACCGGCACTTTCAATGACTTGCCACACGCACATGCCGGCTCACAGACTTGCCAGCGGTGATAATTCACAGCAACATACTCTTTAAGTTGAGCAAGACGAACGGGGTATAAATGACAGGAAATGGGTTTCTTCCAATTGGTTTTACCATCGTTGTAGGCTTGTTCCAATCCGCACTTGGCGATTCCTTTATCATCATAAGTTACAAAGGCACAAGCACCATGTTTTCCGACTAAAGAAGTCACAAAATCGCCATCATCATCAACGGTGTAAGGGCCTTGGTCATCAATGACGGCTATTCCTTCGGGACGCAAATAAGGTCGCGCGGCTTCAAGATTCTCCTCGAGCAGAAGAAGTTCGTCTTGCTCGAGCGGAGCGCCGCTTTCTCCTTCAATACAACAGGCACCTTTGCATGCGTTCAAGTCACAGACAAACTGTTGTTCGAGGAGCTCTTCGCTAACTAACGTTTGTCCGACGATAATCATTAGGCTTTGTGAAAATTGGCAATGGTGTTTTCAATGATGGCAACACACTCCATTAATTGGGCTTCGGTGATGACCAGTGGCGGTGCAAAGCGAATGATATTCCCATGCGTCGGCTTGGCCAAAAGACCATTCTGCGCGAATGCAAGACATAATTCCCAGGCTGTTTTGCTATCGGGAGTGTCATTGACAACAATGGCGTTCAGCAATCCTTTGCCGCGCACAAGTTGCACCAGCGGATACTTTCCGATGATGCGTTGCATTTCAGCGCGGAAGATGTGTCCCAAGCGCTCGGCATTTTCAGCCAGACGCTCCTCTTTCACCACTTCCAGTGCGGCAATGGCCACTTTTGCCGCCAGTGGATTTCCGCCGTAAGTACTTCCATGCTGGCCGGGCTTTATGCACAACATCACTTCGTCGCGAGTTAGGACGGCACTCACGGGATAAATGCCCCCGCTCAAGGCTTTTCCTAAAATGAGCATATCGGGATGGACGCCTTCGTGGTCGCAGGCTAACATCCTTCCCGTGCGGGCAATTCCCGTTTGAATTTCATCGGCAATCAACAGCACATTTGCTTCCTTGCACAATTTAGCGGCTCCACTAATGAAGCCTTCATCAGGAACCACGACTCCTGCTTCACCTTGCATCGGTTCAAACAAGAAACCTGCAACATTGGGGTTTTTCAACGCTTCAGCAAGAGCGGATAAGTCATTGTAAGGAATGGTCTGGAAACCCGGGCCAAACGGACCGAACTGACCATGCGAATCGGGATCTCCGGAAAACGAGACAATCGTCGTTGTACGTCCATGAAAATTATGCTCACACACGATAATAACAGCAGAGTTCTCCGGGATTCCCTTCTTGGCATACGCCCACTTTCGACAAAGTTTGATGGCTGTTTCAACACCTTCAGCACCGGTATTCATGGGCAAGAGCTTGTCATAACCAAAAAGCTCGCAGGCAAATTTTTCGTAATAACCCAGCGAACTATTGTAAAAAGCTCTACTCGTTAAGGCCAGCTTGGAAGCCTGATCAATCAATGCCTTGGTAATCTTCGGGTGACAATGCCCTTGATTCACGGCTGAGTACGCTGAAAGGAAGTCGAAATAACGCTTTCCGTCAACATCCCAAACGTGCACGCCTTCACCGCGATCCAACACTACCGGCAAGGGATGGTAATTGTGTGCGCCGTAGCGTGATTCAAGATCCATGATGCCTGCTGCCATGGAGGACGTGTTGGTTGTTGCGGTCATGTTGCGACAATTTTGGCGAAGATACAACCAAGCCCACGCAAACAAGGATAGACCGACCACTGTTCCTGTTGACCTTTCCTCACCGAATTTGAATTACTTTCGCGCCACAAAACAAATTCTCAAGACCAATGGCAGGAAAAGTAACATTCACCATGATTAAGCCTGATGCAACAGCAGCAGGTCACACCGGAAAAATCATCGACAAAATCCTCGAAGCAGGCTTCACAATCAAAGCTTTGAAGTGGACTCGCCTGAGCAAAGAGGAAGCCGGTAAGTTTTATGAAGTACACAAGGAGCGTCCGTTCTACGGAGAGTTGGTTGATTACATGACCAGCGGTCCAATCGTAGCAGCAATTTTGGTAAAAGACAATGCGGTAGAAGATTTTCGTACGCTTATTGGCGCAACCGATCCGCAAAAGGCAGCTGAAGGCACTATCCGCCGCATGTTTGCTACAAGCATCGCAGCTAATGCCGTTCACGGCAGCGACAGCGATGAAAACGCATTGATTGAAGGTGCGTTTTATTTCAGCACGCGTGAGCACGCCTAAACTCCATGTCTCGACCTTAACCAACCTCATACATGAATAAGATCAAAGTAGCCAACCCCATAGTTGAGATGGATGGCGATGAGATGACTCGTATCATTTGGAAGTTTATCAAGGATAAACTCATTTTCCCTTACCTCGATCTGGACATCAAGTATTTCGATTTGGGTATGGAAAACCGCGATGCCACAGAGGATCGTGTGACGGTAGAAAGCGCTGAAGCAACGCTGAAGTACAATGTTGCCGTAAAGTGCGCTACCATTACTCCTGATGAGGCACGCGTAAAGGAGTTCAACCTGAAGAAAATGTGGAAGAGCCCCAATGGGACCATCCGCAATATTGTCGGTGGAACCGTTTTCCGTGAGCCGATTATCTGCAGAAACATTCCAAGACTCGTTCAGGGATGGACAAAGCCAATCAATATTGGTCGTCATGCATTCGGTGATCAATACCGCGCAACGGATTCAGTGATCAAAGGCAAAGGCAAATTGACTATGTCCTTCACTCCGGAAGATGGCAGCGAAACCAAAACCTGGGAGGTGTACAACTTCGAAGGTGACGGTGTTGCGCTCAGTATGTACAACACCGATGAGAGCATCTACGGGTTCGCTCGCAGTTGTTTCAATCAGGCCATTATGCGCAAGTGGAATTTGTACTTCTCCTCGAAGAACACCATTTTGAAGGCATACGACGGACGATTCAAAGACATTTTCGAAGAAGTTTATCAAGCCGAATTCAAAACGAAATTCGCAGAACTGGGCATCACCTATGAGCATCGCTTGATTGATGACATGGTGGCTTATTGCCTGAAAAGCGAAGGTGGTTTTGTATGGGCTTGTAAAAACTACGACGGCGATGTGCAGAGCGACATTGTAGCTCAAGGCTTTGGTTCATTAGGCCTAATGACTTCAGCGCTGATTACACCTGATGGTAAAACCATGGAAGCTGAAGCGGCGCATGGAACTGTGACGCGTCACTACCGCCAGCACCAGCAAGGCAAGAAAACATCGACCAATCCTATCGCTTCCATATTTGCATGGACACAAGGATTGGCTCACCGTGCCAAACTAGATGGCAATGCCGATCTCGCAAACTTCTCGAAAACACTAGAGCAAGTCTGTGTTGATTTGGTTGAGGGTGGTAAGATGACTAAGGAT
>JBKCDO010000227.1:0-2611 GCA_046304755.1 Flavobacteriales bacterium | reverse complement strand
CGAAGGAATTGGGATTATAGATCTCGAACCAGTCTTCCAGTTCACCGACTTCGTCGAGAATGCCGTTTTGATTCGCTGAGAGCAACTCGTTAATCACAACATCCTCCGGCTGAATGACGATGAGTTGATTGGTCACCGTTGGAGTTGGTGAGTTGAATTCAATGCTGGTTGTTGCCCCATCCGCTGCGCGTCCCCAGCTGTGATCGGCAGGGATTGCAGGATAAGAATAGGTGTCGACCACAGTCGTTCCATCAGGACCGATGAGTTGAATGGTGGCGCCTTCAAGTGGTAGTTGCAGCGGGCTGTGGTTGACGTCGTCTGTGATGTCATTGTCGCACCAGATGAGCATGAACCCTCCCGGCGGAATGACGGTGCGGACAGGGCGAGTGCCGGGTACCGTCCAGTCGGTGCCATTGATGTTGAGCGTGTAGTTAGCGAGATTGACCTGATGGGTGTTTGGATTGAAGATTTCAAACCAGGGGTCGAATTCGCCCTCTAGGTCATCGTAAGTTGTCGTGTTGATGGTCTGCACTTCGTTGATGAAAAGCAAATCGTTGGGTTGTACTTCGAAGTTGTTGTCTTCAAAAGTGACGTTGTTGAAATACTGCCAATTGGGGCAGCCGTCGCAGGAGCGTCCCCAGCTGACATCTGGAGCCATTTCGGGATAGGAAATGCTGTCGATGATCGTGGTTCCATCGGGAGCGGTAAGCAAGAAAGTTTCTCCATCGCTGCTGAGCACGAATCCGGCGTTATGGGTTGCTCCTTGGGAAGTGTTGTTGTTGAAATCGTCATCAATCCAGAGGGCGATGAATCCGTTGGGCAGCACTGTTGTGACGCCGGCATCGATGCCGGGAATCTGCCATTTGGTGAGCGAGTCCGGGTCGTCGCTGATGTAATAGCCCGCCAGATTGGTAATAGGGCTTCCCGGCGGATTGTAGATTTCTACCCAATCATCATATTCAAAGAAATCGTCCATAACCGTAGTTTGGTTATTGGTGAGGATTTCGTTGATGCGCAGGTTGGTGTTTTGGGCGTTAGCGGTGAAGCCGGCCGCCAGAATTATCAGGCTAAGGATGCGTTTCATAATGGGGGTTGTAAAGTTAAGTTATTGTTGTTGTTAGATGAATATGATTCGTGCTGCGTTGTGTCTTAGAGAAGATATTGTGCGAGCTGCGTTGTGTCGAAGAGAGGGTGTTGTCGGAGCGGCGTTGTTTAGTAGAGTTCTTATCCGAGCTGCGCTCGGATGAACTGATGAGTGAAGCCCTGCGGGCTTCGGAGTCGAGAGGCAGGCGTTTTACGGTGCGGAGGTGAGGGGGCTCCCCGAGCTGCGCTCGGGGTAATCGGAAGTGAAGCCCTGCGGGCTTCGGAGTTGAAGGTTGGTTTGTTGACGGTGCGGTGGTGAGGGGGTGAGCGAGGTGGGTACGGTGCGAGGGTGGTCCGCGTGGGTTGTAAATCCATTACAATGAAGGTGTTTTTATTTGGCGTCGATAATCAGAAAGGACAGTGAGTAAATCTTGCCTGTGTGAGGTCAACCTTTTACTATCTTTAATGCGATGGCTGAACGTGCGATAATGCATATGGATCTCGACACCTTTTTCGTGTCGGTGGAGCGGCTGCTCGATAGCAGGCTCAACGGAAAGCCTGTGCTCATCGGCGGTACCAGTGATCGCGGTGTGGTGGCCTCGTGCAGTTATGAGGCGCGGCGCTTTGGTATTCACAGCGCCATGCCGATGAAGCTTGCCAAGCAGCTTTGTCCGGAGGCTATTGTGATCCGCGGCAATTCGGGCAACTACATGAAGTATTCCGATATGGTGAGTGAGATTGTGCGTGAGGCCGTACCGGTGTTTGAGAAGACTTCTGTGGACGAATTCTACTGTGATTTATCGGGCATGGATAAGTTTTTCGGATGCTATCAATACGGCACTGAACTGCGCGAGCGTGTCATTCGCGAAACGGGTTTGCCGATATCGTTTGGGCTTTCTGAAAATAAAACCGTCTCGAAAGTGGCGACCGGTGAGGCGAAGCCCAATAATCAGCGACGGATTTTGCTGGGCGATGAAAAGCCATTTCTCGCGCCACTTTCCATTCAGAAAATTCCGATGGTGGGTGATAAAACCTACCAGACACTGCGCAACATGGGCGTGAGTAAAATTGTCACCGTACAGGAGATGCCGGTGGAGTTGATGGAAAATGCCTTTGGCGATAATGGTGTGACCATATGGCGCAAAGCCAACGGCATTGATCCGTCGCCCGTGGTACCTTATCAGGAACGCAAGTCGATTTCTACCGAGCGCACATTCGACCGTGATACCATCGATATTGTCAAACTGCGTGGTATTCTTTTGGCCATGGCCGAGAACCTGGCGTTCCAGTTACGTCGTGGTGATAAGTTGACGTCCTGCATCACGGTGAAGATTCGTTATTCTGATTTCCAGACACACACCCAGCAGCACCGCATTCCCTTCACCTCGGCTGATCATCTCATTGTTCCGCGAGTGTTGGAGTTGTTTGATAAGATTTACAATCGTCGCATGCTCGTGCGACTCATAGGAGTGAAGTTCAGCCACCTGGTGGGTGGTGGTTATCAAATCAACTTGTTTGACGACACCGA
>JBKCDO010000226.1:0-18434 GCA_046304755.1 Flavobacteriales bacterium | reverse complement strand
AACATTTCTGTTCGTTGGATTGCAGGTTCGTTCAGATCACGCAGTTGCCTGATATTTTAATTCCGGCCGTTGGTCATGTTTCGCTTATCGCAACCGAGCAGACGCGATGGTAGGGGAGTTGTTGGATTTCACAAAATCACCGTTGGAAATAAGCGCTATGTCCGACCATCTCCCATAACTCTCTTATACGCGCCACAAAACCTAGTTTCGTTGCGCTTATGGTTACGAATATACGCGGTAAGGCGATATAGGCAAGGGGATGGGTTGCGGGTTGTTTTCTGCTATGAAGTGAGTATTTTCGTGATTGATGATTATTATAAACCGAAAAGGCGCAAAGAAAATTCTCTCGTCATTTCTCTGCGCCTCCGCGGTTAAAAAAAATCATCACTCTTCCTTCAAGAAATCCTCTCTCGTCTTGACCACTACCGTCGGTTTGCCGGATTTAGCCAGTTCTGCTTCGAATTTTTTCAATTCGCCGCTCTTGAGTTTTTCAAAAGCCGCGAGTTGTTTATTATACTCGGCTTTCAAAGCAGCGATGTTTTCGAGTTGCGAGGTGGAAGGCGCACCATAGTATGATCCTATCGTGCTGTAAATGTCGCCGAGCTTTTCACGCAAGCGGGGCTCTGCGGTGCCCACATAGTTGTCGCCCTTGGTGACCACACACACTTCACGAATGGCGTCGATGCCGGTATTCAAACTGGCTGCGTATTTGGCCGGTTTCGATTGGCCTTTTGTGTGCGCTTCCAGGGCTGCATCCCACGTGTCGATCTGATACACAAGGTAGGCGAGATCTTCGGTGAAGTCGAATAGGTCTTGAGTGACTTGCTGCTGGGCCTCGCGTTCCTTCAACGTAAACGGTGACTGCGGATCGTAGATGGTCGTAATCTTCGTTTCGAAGGTTTCATTGCCTTTGGTTAGTTTGACAGTGTAGGTTCCGGCCTTCACGCGAGGTGCAAACATGGAACCACCCGACATCGTTTTCCCCACAGCAACTTTCGGTGCTGGTGAGTTGAAGCTCCATTCCACGGTGTTGATCCCTTTCTGCTTGCCGGGCTCGAGCTTGGCTATGCGTGCGCCTTTTTCATCCAACACTTCCATGCTCATTTTGCCAAACGTGTGGCGCTTGGGCATCAAATAACTGATGCGGGCATTGTCGGACGGATTGGCTCCTACAAACTGGTGCTCGGTGCTGGTGCCGCCAAACGACGATTTCTCGCTCATCACAAACGGACGAGTAGGGAAGAAGTGCACATTCGCCTCGAGGGCTTTCGGTGTGAGCTCACTTAACAATTCGGTATGGTCGAGTATAATAATGCCGCGGCCGTGCGTCGCCATCACGAGGCTCTTGCTCTTTGCGTCTAGCTCCAGATAATGCACCGCAACGGAAGGCATGTTGTTGGTGAATTTCGACCAGTGCGCGCCACCATCCAGTGTTATGTAAAGCCCGTTTTCAGCACCTGCATACAAGAGATTTTGATTCGTAAAATCTTCCTGCACGTTGCGGATGAATGTAGTGATGTCGCTCGTAGCAATCGACTTCCACGTGGCGCCGTAATCGGTCGTTTTGTAGAGATAGGGCGTAAAGTCGCCGGTGGTATGGCCTTCAAACACGGCATACGCAATGCCTTCTCCGAATACACTCGCTTCAATATGATAGCACCAGGTGGTTGCAGGAAGCCCGGTCACGTTCGCTGTTACATTCGTCCAGGTGGTGCCGCCATCGCGGGTAATCTGTATCTGACCATCGTCGGTGCCCACCCAAATCACCTTCTCATTTTTCGGTGATTCAGCAATGGTAAAGATGGTGCAGTGATTCTCGGCTCCGGAGTTGTCGGCCGACAAGCCGCCCGATGCTTCTTGTAGTTGCTTCGCCGGATTGTTCGTGGTCAAATCAGTGGAGATCTTCTTCCACGTGTCACCACGGTCGTTGGATACATGCAAGAACTGACTGCCGATGAATAACCGATTCGCATTGTGCACGCTGGTGGTAATCGGGGTGTTCCAGTTGAAACGCAGCTTCGGATCGCCCTGACCCGCATAGGGTTTGATGTTCTTTACTTGCTGACTCTTGGTATCGTAGCGCCATACCTGTTCTGCACCTTGCATTTCAGAATACACCACATGCGGTTCTGTGGGGTGCGGATACACGCGGAATCCGTCACCCATACCCACGACTTCCCAATCGCGGGCTTCAATACCACCGGGACTATCGCTCGGTCCAAACCAGGAGTTGTTGTCTTGAAGACCACCATAGACATAGAAAGGCTCGCGGTTGTCGATGCTCACATGGTAGAACTGACTGAGCGGCAAATCTTCAATGCGCTGCAGCGTCGTGGCGTAATTCATACTGCGGTAAACACCGCCATCGGTAGCGACGATCACACGCTCGGTGTGATTGGGATCTACCCAAAAGTCGTGGATGTCGGAGTGCATCGAGCCGAGGCCTTTGAAGGTCTTTCCGCCATCGCGACTGATGGAACCGAAGAGTCCGGCTTTGTAAACGATATCCGGATTTTTGGGATCGATTGTAATGCGCGAGAAATAGAAAGGGCGCACCACCAAGCCGAAGTCGCCATTGAGGAACTTCCACGTTGCACCGGCATCATCAGAGCGATAAAGACCTTTGTCTTTCTCCGCTTCAACCACCGCATACAAAATGTTGTTGTTGGAAGGAGCCACGGCTACGGCAATGCGGCCGAGCTTGCCGGCAGGGAATCCGGTGTGAATCTTATTCCAGGTTTTACCACCGTCTGTTGTCTTATACAACGCGCTATTCAATCCGCCCGAGTTGAAGGAGTATGCTGTGCGGCGAAACTCCCAAAACGCGGCATACAACACTTCAGGATTGGTTGGATCCATAATGAGCTCCGAGCAGCCCGTGGTTTCGTTGACGAATAGAATCTTGTTCCAGGTCTTGCCACCATCGGTTGTTTTAAATACACCACGCTCAGCGCTGTTGCTCCACAAACCACCCAACACACCTGCGTATACAACCTCGTTGTTTTTCGGATGAATCTCGATAGCGCTGATGCGTTCGCTTTTCTCGAGGCCCATTTTCTTCCAGCTCTTTCCCGAGTCGGACGATTTGTAGATACCATCGCCAATGCTCACGCTGTTGCGCGTCCAGGTTTCACCGGTGCCCACCCAAATCGTGTTATCGGGGTCAGAAGGAGAAACGGCAATGGCGCCGATGGACTGGCAGTAATCGTCGAAGATGGGGTTGAAGGTTACACCCGCGTCTTGCGACTTCCATACTCCACCGCCGGCAGCACCAACGTAGATAATGTCGGAGTTGGTGGGGTGGCCTTCAATGTCGCTAACGCGGCCACTCATAAGCGCAGGGCCGATGTGACGCACTTTCAAATCACCGAAGTATTCACCGGCAGTTAAGACGGGAGCTTGCGCAAAGCCCATTAATGACGATGCGATGAGCGCACCGTTGAGAAGAATCTTTTTCATGCGTTTCTGATGGAAGTTTTATTCGCCCGGAAATTTGAAATTTTCGGCACTAACAGTCGGATTAGCCTCAATTTTTTCGAAAGAAATGGCTTGAGATTCACCGTCCTTGATACCCATGGTTTGGGAGAAGGCCACGTAAACGCCATTCACTTCCTGATAGTCGCTGTATTTTGTTTGAGCGATTTTACCTTTCGCTTCACCCGAGGTTAGTTCAGACTCAGCCATGATGATCGCCTTCGTGTCTTTATCGATGAATATATACTCGATATTCGGTACTTCTTTACCTTCTGCGAGAGAAGTCTTCTTGTCGAGTTTGATTTTGTGACACAGCACACCATCAACGGTTTCTTCACCTTCAAGAGTGGCAGTATACCCCAAATCCGCGCAATGGAAGAGTGCTGATGGGAATTCCTTGCACGTGCGCTTGGTGTTCTCGGTGGTTTCATCGTCGGCCTTCTCTGCTTTTTGTGTCATGAAATTGGTGCTCCACACGGTTGTGCCGTCATAGGCCCCTTGGGTGATTTCCATACCCTGAAATGAAATCTTGGTATACATGCGTCCATCGCGCATCGTAACAATGTCCAACGGAATCTTCATCCCCATTTGTTCGACTGTGGCAATGTATCGCAGGCCTTCAATCTTATCCCATGCGGCGCCGCCCATGGCTTCTTTGCAGGAATTAATGATTTCAGTGGCTGATTGCGCCTGAGCGAAGATGGTTGCCAAGGCAAGCGCAAGGGTGAAGAAGATTTTTTTCATTGTTTTTTGTTTGGGCAAAAGTCGAGGACTCTTGTGATGAATGAGTGTTAAATAATGCCGAAAAGGTAGCCTTTATTCGGTTCTCAGTTGTTGTCCGAAATTGCTTTTTAAAACTGTTCGTTAGTATTCACCAAAAGGAATATTGATACCTGCGGACCAGGCGTAGACCTCCGGGGTGCCTTTTGCGCCAACCAAGGCGATGGAAGTGTCTGTTGCCGTGAACTTCATCGTCAAGTCATATTGTGCCCAAATCGTCGCATTCCCGATACCGATTTGTGCAATAGCACTGAGACGGTAGGGTTCCAGCGCATAATCGTTGCGCAAACGTTCGCGCTGACGGCGTCCGTCTTCCGACCATTTGTAGGTCATGTTGGAACCAATACGGTAACCTGCAATGGCACCCACGGCAATGTGAAGGGGTTTTTCTAGGTTTCGCTTGGTGTTGAATTGCAGCACTACCGGCAGCGTCACGTAGTTCGCGTTGAGGGTGTTTTTGCGATAGTCGCGCACCGTGTCTTCTATGCCTTGCAGGTAGGGTTCATCGGTAAGGCGAACGTTTTTATCAAAGGCATACGATTCGAACTGGAAGCCCAGACCCGCGGCCAGGCGCAAGCGGTCTTTGATTATTTCCGCCTCTTTTCCGATTGGCGTGAATCCGAGCATTGAACAGCGGGTAGAGTTTAGCGCGAGATCAGGACGGTCTGCAAAGGCGCGCTTGCCATCTGAAGTGAATAATCCGATTGCGCCGATTTGGAACCCATCTATGCCGGACCATGCATAATCTTGCGCGCTTTTGTTTGACTTGTTTAAGTCACCTATCGCGTCGATGAAGGTTGAATCTTTCAAGTCGTCATCAGTGATAATGAATACAGTCGTTTCGCCTAGCTCGATTTTTACCGTATCGATTTTCTCTTCTTCTTTTTGTGCAATGCTATTGAAGCTCATCAGTGTGAGAGCAGCAGCAGTAAAAATGTGTGTTACCTTTTTCATGTCTTTACGTTTTTAGTGTGCATTAATTGAAAGTGAACCCCATTGCAGGTTGAAGGACTGCTTGTCGCGGCGCACAGTGGGCAGGGTACCGTCTGCTTCTTTGCGCGCTGCGAGTTGGGCGGCCTTCATTTTGAGCCAAGCGAGTGGGGTGTAGGAATTCGATGTTGTTTTTGCAGATGCATGAACTGTGATGATGGATTCAACCACTGCCATTTCTTGAGTCGGTGGCAAGTCAAACGGCAATTGAAGCGGCGCCTCGAGCGAAGTGGTGTCGTTGCCTTGCGCCACGATCCATTCTTCATCCGAGAGTGGAAGTACTTTGTCGATGACTTCTTCTTGAATCTGTTCCGGCGTGCCTGCGCAATGCTCGATGATGATTCGTTCTTGTGGCGTTTGCGATGGTCGGTACACTATCGTAGTCGATGGTCGGTCATCGGCCAACACCTTCGCAGGCGCTGCAGGAGTAGGAGGTAGGATTGCGCTCGAATCCGGTTGAGTCTTGATCGTTTCTGCAATCGAAGGCACATTGCTGCGTTCGCCGGTCGGCCATGCCAACCATACCAGCAGGGCAACGCTTGCCGCAGCGGCCCAGTAGCGCCACAATGCACGTTCTTCGCGTCGGTAGAGCGATTGCTTTACATCGGCATCAAGCGTATGTCGGTCGCGGTCTTGGCGAAGCGCCTGACGAATCTGTTGATCAGTTACCACTTCTTTTTTCAAGCCCGACCAGTCCATGGCCAGAACATCATCGGCTTGAAGTCGCGGCAATTCACGATCTTCAAAATCCCAGCTCACACCCCATTCGGGATGCGCTTCAAGTGCAGCCCACACTTCGGCGGCCTCGGCAGCGCTCAAGCGTCCTTCAAGTGCGTCGAGGAGCAGGGCTTCGATATTTCCGGGACCGATGTTCATGAGGGCCAATGTTGGGTGATGAATGACTTGAGTGTTTGACGCGCGCGGAAGATGTAAACGCGCACTTGCGTATCGCTGAGACCCGTGATTTCGGCTATTTGCGTGTAGTCGTAGTCTTCATAGTCACGCAAAAGGATGAGCTGCTTTTGCACAGCAGGCAGAGTGTCGACGGCGCGATTCAGCAACACACGCAGCTCATCGCTGTGGTCTTGAAGCTCCACGCCGCCCTCGATATGCAGCATCGCCTTTTGCTTCGACTTCTGTCGGCGCGACCAATCGACAATAGCATTGTAGGCTGCGGTGAACAAGTACGACTTCGCTTTGGCGGCATCAATCGTATCCACCTTCTCCCACATCTTACTGAATACGGTTTGCACGATGTCTTGTGCTTGCTCGCGGTCTTTCAATTGCTTGAAAACAAAGGCGAACACGCGGTTGGCGTATTGGTCGACGGTGCTATTGTACTCCTTGGTTGTCATGCGAGTTGACAGTAGGACGAAGGTAGGGGGGAGTTGTTACAGGGTGAAATGGTGAAATAGTGAAATGGTGAAATAGTGAAAAGGTGAAAGGGTGAAATGGTGAAATGGTGAAAGGGTGAGATGGTGAAAGGGTGAACTTGTTGTTTCTTTTGATGGAGGGGTGCACTCATCGACTACGCTCGGGGACCGGGCTGCTTGCTTGTAATAATGACCTCGGCTTCGCTCGGTCGGCGCAGGCTATTACCGAGCGGAGCCGAGGTGCTCATCTTTGAATAGTCGCCCGGTGCCCGAGCGGAGCCGAGGGCCGGTGCACACGAACTGTCCATCGCCTTTCAGAAGCCCCGGAGGGGCGAAATATTGTTAGCCAGAAGCCCAACGTTTGACAAGCAGCCCCGAAGGGGCTGACTTTAATTACGCCTTTTTGTAGCCGTCATTCAGGCCTTCACCTCGAAGAATCATTGGCGTGCATTTCTCAATGCGCGATAGTCGCGTGGCCGATTGTTTGGGCTGAGCAAAATGAAGTAAATAGCCTCGTTGCCTGCCTGGAGTGAGCGAGTAAAAGGCTTTCTTCAATTCCGGATCGTTCTCCAATGTTTGCACAAGCTCTTCAGGCATCGGGAATTCGCTAACCGCTTTGAAGTCTACTTTTTTGCCCGCTTCCTCCGTTTTAATCGCCTCGGTAATCAGCGCTGCAATATGCTTTTTGTCACGCTCAATGTCTTTCACGGTTGTATAACGCAATTGCCGCGATGCTTGTGAGTTTTCGCCGGCTGCTACCAACAGTTTTTTCGGGTCAGCTAATAGTGACCCTTTAAAAAATCCCAGCGAGCAATATTCTTTGAAGGCCCCAAGCATGACCACGTTTTTACCGTTGATCGTGTAGCAGGGATTACCCCATTTACGTTCTTCGGTAAGACCTGCCTCCAACAAGAAACTTCTTAAAGTCTGCATTTCTTCCTGCCATAAATGCACGCGGCATTGTGGTGTGTCGAAGAGCGAGCAACGCCCGCAGCCTTGGGCGAAATATGCTTCTACTTCCGGATTCAACATTGGATTGGCCATGATGCTTTAGTGCTCTCTATTTTCCGTTAGGTTGAATTAAATCCCAAAGATTGCCGTAAAGATCTCGGAATACCGCCACTTTTCCGTGCGGCTCTTGAGAGGCACTTCTTACAATCTCAACTTCGTTGGCCTGCAACTGCGTATAGTAGGTGTCAAAATCAGCGGTATGCAGAAATAAGAAAACGCGTCCGCCGGTTTGATTGCCGATGCGGGTCTGTTGTTCGTCATTTGCCGCGCGTGCGAGCAACAAGGAACATGCGCTTCCGGGCGGTGTGACCAATACCCACCGCTTTGTTTCCGATAGGGTAGTGTCTTCGGTCAACTCAAAGCCTAGTGTTCGAGTATAATAGTCAATAGCTCGGTCGTAGTCATCAACAACGATGGCGATATGGGCGAGGGAGAGGTTCATTCACTAAATATCATTCTTTGGAGCACTGGTTTGGATACTTCACCAAGGCCAAGGTTCATCATTCACCATGCACTGATACAATTCGCGCTGATACGACTTGAGCTCGCTTAAATCGGGTTCTGGAATCGTTGCCAGTTTCTTCAGTCCTCGCAGTAAGTATTCTGCAGTAAGTTCTCCGTAACGTTCTATTGCAATTTGCTTAAAAGGTGCGCATTTGGTTTGAATGATTGCATCAACCTCTTCTTTTGTAAACAGTGCAGGCCGCGGACGACGTTCGCGTTTGCGCTCCAGGTTATGTTCATCATAAGCGTGGATAATTGACTCGACCTCCCTTCGTAACTGTGCATCCTTTTTCACTTTATAATGGAAACCATGGAATTCGCCTGATTGAAGGAAAGCGGTTTTATTCTGAAGCGCCTTCTCCAGTGGTTCGAGGTCTACGATGTGTACCGGTGGCACATCAAACGATTTGGCTGTGCGATCACGCCAGTAAAGCAGTTCCAGCAGAGAGTGACAAAAGGCATCGCTGTGAAGCCTATGATGGTAGGGTTTTAATTTCGGGATATGCGAGCGCTCCTCAATGTTTTCTAGGGCTTTGTTTTCGGTTGAAAGTACATGCAACAAACGACGTTCAGCCACCTGCTGCGTCAGCTTATCCGCTATACCCGCCAGGAAGGTCACATCATTAGCAGCATAACTCAATTGTGCTTCGGTCAGCGGGCGTTTACTCCAATCAGACTGCTGCTGGCTTTTATCAAGTGCTTCGCCCGTTTCTGCTTCAATGAGTCCACCCAAGTTGCGAGCCGGGTGATTGCACAAGGTGGCCGCAATCTGCACATCAAACACGTTGCGTATGGAACACCCCATGGCTTTGAGCAACGCAATGTCTTCGCTCCCCGAATACAGCATCTTTTGGATTTCCTCGTTTTCAAATACCTCCCACAACGGGCGCAAATCAATTCCACTGAGCGGGTCGATGATGAAAACGGTTTCACTATCATATACTTGAATCAGCAAGGCCTTGAAGCCATAACTGCGTTTGAAACTGTCGTACTCAGTGTCGATGGTAAGGCTGGAAGCGCGCACAAGGCGAGCAATCATCTCGCTTACTTGGCTGTTGTTTTCAACCCAAATGATGTGACCGGTATTCATTTTTCTATGAGGCGCAAGTTAGTCTCACGATCATTTTTTCATGAAGTTATTCGTAGGTTATTTTTTTTCAGCACTTGACTTTTTTCTATCATGAAACTATATTTGCAACCGCAATGAAGAATAATTCTTTCCATACAACACAAGCAAACATGGGCATCTGTTGTCCTAATTGCTCGTTGTTATAAGGAAAGCGTTGATATGACACCTCAAGGCTTTCCGGTTTGGAAAGCCTTTTTTTTTTGATAATGCTAAAATGGAATTGACAATGACACAACCTCGGAATTGGAATTTTGCAACTCAGCATGGAGCGATGATTCCTTGCTGTTGTATGACATGTCCTGAAGGGGGAGGTCGTTGGGTAATTGATATAACCAAGGATTACACAGCCCCCGAGAGACATTCTTCGGGGGCTTTTTTTTAAATAGAAATTTTTAATACCATGTATACAACAACTTCTTTCAAGCAATTGGTGACCAAGAAAATCGTGATGGCCAAAGACATCGGCATTCATGGAAATCTCTTTGGCGGAACACTCATGGCATGGCTGGATGAGGCAGCGGCAGCTTTCGCCACGGAGTATTGTTACACGCCCAATATGGTAACCGTGCGCGTGGGAGAGTTGATTTTTAAAAAACCACTGAAGGCCGGTCAGCACGTGCGCATCTATGCCGAGGTCATTGAGCTTGGTCATACCTCCATCAACTTAAAACTGGAAGCCACGAAGTATAACTTATATAGCGGAGAGGAAACCGTTGTTTGCAGCACCGACATGCGCTTTGTGCGCATCGACGATGACGGAACGCCTACCGCCATTGGAGAGACCGTTCGAAGGAAACACGAGCTGCGAACGATTGCGGCCGGCACTTCAGCACCCCATTTTTCTTAACTGTGTAAAATGTCTGCACAGCGTTTTTGTTTTTGGTTAATGTTAAGAGAAAAACCCCGACAACGGTTGGGGTTTTTCTATTTCCGGAAAACTCACTTTTTAAAAACCACTTCGCCTTGCAGGATGGTCATGATGACTTCAGTCGATGGAAGCTGCTGTTCGCTACAACGCATGATGTCGCGATTCAACACTACGATATCAGCCAATTTCCCTACCTCGAGCGTTCCTTTCTTGTGCTCTTCAAAATTGGCCAACGCAGCCCAGATGGTCATTCCGCGAAGTGCGTCCTCTCTGGTGAGCGCGTTTTCACGTTGAAAGCCTTCAGCAGGCTGACCTTTCAAATCTTTGCGCGCGATAGCGGCATAGAAGGTATTGATGGGGGAAATGCCTTCCACGGGGAAGTCGGTTCCAAGAGCCACCATTCCATTCTGCTCTTTCAGTTCACGGTAGCTGTAGGCGCGCATCACTCGGCTGCGTCCCAGTCGTTGCGGGGCCCAGGGCATATCACTCGTGGCATGTGTGGGCTGAACGCTCGGAATGACGTGGTACTGTGCAAACTTATCAAGGTCATTTTGATGCACTACCTGCGCGTGCTCAATCCGCCAGCGATGATCCGCCGAATCTCCAACGACTTCTCCATAGATATCAAGCATCACCCGGTTAGCGCTGTCACCAATGGCATGCGTGCACATCTGGAATCCGGCTTGACGGAGGTCGTAGGCTTTCTTGCGAAAATGCAACGGTTCACGCAACATGAGTCCATAGCTGTAAGGCAAGACATCATCGTAAGGTGCAAGCAAACACGCACCGCGAGATCCCAAGGCACCATCAGCGTAAAACTTAAACGCCCGAACACTGAGTCGATCTGAAGTGTCGATACCCGATTTCAAATAATGCGCATAGTTGATGGAGTCATCAGCGAGCATAACATAAAGGCGCATCTTCAGCTTGTTTTCGGCCTGCAGTTGTTTGATGAGATCGACGTCCGACTTCATCAATCCCGCATCATCAACTGTTGTCAGACCCGCTGCAAAACAGCGTTCCTGCGCAGCGAGCAATGCGGCGATATCGTCTTCTCGACTGTATTGGGGATAAACTGCGGTGATGAGATTCATGGCATTGTCAATCAAGATGCCTTTGGTAAAATCGATATCACCACCACTGACCTTTGTTGTCGCATCAATATCGGCGAGTCGCATAGCTTCTGCATTCACAAGCATGGCATGGCCGTCGATGCGCTGCAAGGCGATGGGTGTTGAGGGGAAAAGACTATCGAGCGCTGCGCGTGAGGGAAAGGACTGATCTGTCCAGTCGTTTTGGTCCCAGCCCCGACCGATAATCCAGCCGCGTGAATTGGTCGGTTTGAACGCCTTCACGCGCTCAATCACTTCAGTGAAGGATGCAGTGCTATCGAGATTCACCTCTTGCAGCGTGCGTCCATACCCTAGAAAATGACAGTGCCCATCGATGAATCCCGGATAGATGAATTGTTTTCCGCAATCGATAATCTGAGGCGCATCGTATTCATTGAGAATTTCGCGCTCGGTTCCCAGCGCCAGGATTTTCCCGTCTTTAATCGCTAGGGCTTCGAACGTGCTGAAGGCATCATCGACCGCATAAATGGTGGCGTTGTGTAGGATGAGATCGGCTTGCTTGTTTTTGAAATGGCAAGAGGTTGTTGTTGCTAAGGTCAACAGCAATATAAAATGGCGAGCGGACATTCGATGAAATGGTGAATTGGTGAAATGGTGAAATGGTGAAATGGTGAAATGGTGAAATGGTGACGGGCGGCGTTACTTCTTCTTAGTAAGCTTTTTTTCGTTGATGGTCCAATCTTGTATATCAATGCCATTCATTCGATTGAAATCGCTCACATTTCTAGTGATGAGAATCAATTTACCCGCTATTGCGGTAGCGCCAATTAGCAAATCGAATTCATCCAAGCTTTTACCCTTCGATTGAAGGCGAGCTTTTTCAGCAGCGTAGATGTCAAGAGCACTGTAAATGGGGAGAATTGAAAATGTTCTTTCGAATTTCTTAAGTGTTTGTCGGTTCTTTTCTTTTTGAATGCTTTTTTCGACGCCAAACTTTAATTCAGCCAATGTTATTTCCGATATGAAACAGTTCTCCGGACCTACAGCGTTTATTTTATTGTCAAGATCGAATTGCCCTTTGAGAAAGTAAATACAGATGTTTGTATCAAGCAGATATCTCTTCACAGTGAAGTTCTTTTACGTTTGAAATTCCTTGAATTTTTAATCTCAGTAATGAGTGCTTCTGCTGTTTGCTTTGTTTTCAGTGCACCAAACAAAGTATTAACACTTCGTTTTGAAGGCTTCTTATTTTTCTTCATTGAATCGGAAAGGCGAGAAATGAGTTCGAGCTTAGTTTCCTGATTAAGGTTCTTAAGCATTCCGAAATATGAATCGATGGTAAAAGGGGTTATTTCTGCTCCGTTCATGATAAAATGATTTGTCTAGTCAAAGTTAACAATAAACTAATCTCAGATCTGTCCAAGGTTATTGTCGGTGAAAACTCGTAGCATTGGCCTGTGCCGTTGGAGTGATGACCATATCGTTGATGCAAACGTGTGCCGGACGGCTTGCCATATACCAGATGGCGTCGGCAATGTCTTCGGCGATGAGCGGTGTAAATCCTTTATAAGCTGCAGCAGCTTTTTCTATATCCCCGCCAAAACGCACCAAGCTGAATTCTGTTTCTACTGCACCCGGTGCAACTTGTCCCACACGAATGCCATGTGGCAAAAGGTCGATGCGCATGTTGCGAGTAAGAATGTCGACAGCTGCTTTTGTGGCACCATAGACATTACCTCCACCATAAGGTTCCTTGCCGGCAATTGATCCAACATTGATGATGGTGCCTCGCTTGCGGGCAATCATCCAGGGTGCGATGAGTTGACTGATGTATAATAGTCCTTTGATGTTCGTGTCAATCATAGTGTTCCATTGTTCAATGGAACCTTCCATGAACGGTTCGCGACCCAGGGCAAGCCCGGCATTGTTGACAAGCACATCAATCGCTTTCCAGGAATCACTTAATGAATGCAAAGCTGCTTTGCAGGCCTCGAGTGATTGCACATCGAATGCTAATGTGCGGACTTCAATCGGATGAGCAGTTTCCAGCTTTTGTTTCAAGTCCGAAAGACGTTCTTCCCGTCTTCCTGTGATGATTATGTTCCAACCTTCACGTGCAAAGCGTTCGGCTGTTGCTTTCCCAAATCCGGAGGTTGCTCCTGTGATGAGTGCTATGGGTTTCATTGTTCTGAAGATTGATTTTGCTGATGACGCTCGTTGCGTTTACCTGCGAACATATCGAAGCGGTAAAACTTACAGGCGAGCGTTCCATTGATAAGGGATATTTTACGCGATGGTTTTAAACCCACACGTTTCAAAGCTTCTTCATCCGATGAAATAATCCAGGCGCTGTGACCCGCACAGGCATGTTTCAAATGATCCCCAATGGCCTTGTACATGGGAATGATGTTCTCCTCATCCATGCGTTCTCCATAGGGTGGATTCATCACTATAATACCGCTGTCGGATATGGGTTTCAAATCCATGAAGTCTTGCTGCACGATTTGAATGTCGTCTTCAAACCCTGCATTTTCAATATTTTCTGTTGCGGTGCGCAATTGGAATTTATCGGCATCGGAAGCGTAAATGCCATTTGTAGGTTCTACCATTTCCTCCATTGCATTGCGCTTCACTTGTTGCCAAAGGGCTTTGTCGAATGACTTCCAGCGCATGAATCCAAACTCATTACGCAACACTTGCGGTGGCATGCGACGGGCAATCATGTTGGCTTCGATGGCCAATGTTCCGCTGCCGCACATCGGATCGTAGAAGTGGCTTTCACCACGCCAGCCCGTGAGCATAATCATGCCGGCGGCCAGCACTTCGTTGAGTGGAGCTCGTGCGCCACGCGAACGGTAGCCTCTGCGATTGAGTGACTCACCACTGCTGTCGAGCGAAATGGTGACCCGGTGGTTATCGACATGCAAGTGAAAAAGCACATCGGGTTTGTCGGGATGCACGCTCGGGCGCTTACTGAATTTGCGGTTGAAGGTGTCGGCGATGGCGTCTTTGAGCTTCACCGAGGCATAGTTGCTGTGACGAATAAATTCACTGTTGACGTTGGGATCAATCGCGAAGGTCTGATTCAAATCGAGCCACTCGGTCCAATCGAATTTCATGGCCTGACGGTGAATATCATCGGCTTGGCGAATGGGGAATTCGAGGATGGGAATTAATACGCGAAGTGCTGTGCGCAAGTGCAAGTTGCTTTTATATACCATCGCCATGTCACCGGTGCAATGCACAACGCGTTTACCAATTTCGATGTTGGCTGCACCTAACTCTTTGAGTTCGCCCGCCAATACTTCCTCCAGATTCTGGAGTGTTTTAATGGTGATGCGAAAGGGCGTTTTCGGGTAGAAATTCATGTTATGATCCTGCTTTTTTGGCTTTGTATCCCAGCTGCGCAAGCATCGTCATAATCTTCTCGCGATGGTCGCCTTGTATAATAATCTCGCCGTCTTTGGCTGATCCGCCGGTGCCGCATTTGGTCTTGAGTGTTTTTCCCAATGCTTCAAGATCAGCATCGCTGCCAATGAAGCCCTTGATGACCGTCGCTGTTTTTCCCCCGCGATGATTCTTCTCCAGCCATACACGAAGGTCTTGTTGCGCCGGGGAAAATGATTCAGCCTGTTCATCGGTCACTTCCGGTTTATAATTTGGATTGGTGGAATAGACCATTCCGCCTAGGTCTGCAAGTGAATTTGATTTTGGTTTGGGCATCGCTCGATAAGTTATTTTTCCGCGACTCTTTGCGCCTTTGCGGTAAAATAATCAAACCGCAGAGTCGCAGAGAGTGCAGAGCATTAGTGATCTTCTTCCTCCGGGAAGTCTATCAAATCAGGATTGTGTGTCACGGGTATTGACTTCGCCGCATGTTGCATGTAAAGCAGCAAGTATACGTCGATGAGCGTGTGCGCGAGCATGGCACTCAATAGTCCGCGTGATGCGGCGAGATAGCCGAGCCAAGCAATACCCAACGACATAAAAGCGCCGTAGATGGACAATCGCCAATCGCGTGGATTGAGGTAGCCGTGAATGGCGACGAACAGGATGGAAGTGATAGGAATCCCAAGGAATGGCTGCACCGCTCCGCGAAAAAGCATCTCTTCACCCACACCGGCACACATGGAAATGAGAACAATTTCACTCAACGTTAAGCGGAATCGTCCGAGCATGCGCGCATAGGAAGAATTTACTTTATTCAACAGCGGCGAGGCAATCAGCAGGTGCGCACCTACAGCAATGGTAATTCCGGCGATGGCACCCCACAGGAATTGGCCCGCGAAATTGGAATCACCGGTAATGGCCAGCTGCAGATTCACTGTCTCCGAAAACCGGTCAACAACGATAGCCACCAGCGGCATACCTATCAACGTTGCAATGGCCAAACGCAGCAGGATGGTTTTTTTAAGCATGCGGCAAAGGTAGGGGATTGGGGATTGTGTAATGGGTACTGGGTACTGGGTACTGGGTACTGGAGACTGAGGACTGAGGACTAGGGACAGGGGACTCAGTCCTCTGAATCATTACTAAGACCTTGACGTAGGATTTTTTTGTTGGCTTGTTCTGATCATAGCAGTTAGAATTTTCAGGAGTGAAATGCCATTTTGATGAAGCGTAGTATGCTCCTCAGTAGAGATGAAATTGCTATCATGTAGCAAGTTCAGCCAATACAAACATTCGTTACATTCTTTTCTTGCTATCGATAATTTACTGATGAAATCCGGTCGGCTTTGAGCATACTTTTCTTCGCTATATAAACCGCCAATCGCCGTTCCTGATCGAAGAAGTTGACTGCCTAGCTCAAACAATTTTTTAGACTTTAGTTTTTCATGCGCCCTGATAATTGAAAGCGCAAATGCATAGGACATTTTTTCAAAATCTGATTTCATTCTTCAAATTTTGAACAATAAAAAACAACTTTGATATTCTTGAGAGGAATATTATTCTGTTTTGAAATGGGCTTTCTTGTATGAATTGACCAATCGCATAATATAATATTCCAATAACTACTTTCGCCTTTCATATTCACGACTTAAACCCGGTCCCCAGTCCTCAGTCCCCAGTCCCCAGTAATCAGTCCCCAGTCCTCAGTACCTTTGCCCCCATGAACTTCCTCCCCGAAGATATCGACCACTATGCCGACGCCCACACCAAGCCGGAGCCGGAGCTGCTGCAACAGTTGACGCGTGAAACCTGGCAAAAGGTCATTAATCCGCGCATGCTCAGCGGCCATTTGCAAGGTCGGGTGCTTAAGATGTTGGTGCAAATGATGCGGGCTAAAACTATTCTCGAGATTGGAACTTATACGGGATATTCAGCTCTGTGTATGGCGGAGGGGTTGCCCGAAGATGGCCGACTCATCACCATCGATATCAATGATGAACTGCAGTGGATTCAAGACAAGTATTTCACGCAATCGCCGCACGGATATAAAATTGAGCGCCACTTTGGCGATGCAAGAGAATTGATTCCGTTGTTACCGCTGAATTTTGATTTGGTATTCATGGACGCCGATAAGGAGAATTATCTGCATTACTATGATATGCTTATGGATCGTTTGAAACCCGGTGCAATTATCCTCATCGATAATGTGCTGTGGTCCGGAAAAGTGTTGCATGAGCCCCATCCAAACGATATCGAAACTCAAGTAATGAAGGCACTGAACAAACGTGTTACCGATGATCCCCGTGTTGAGAATGTGTTATTGCCGATTCGTGATGGGTTAATGGCCATCAGGATAGTGACAAGTGACGAGTGACAAGTGACGAGTGACGAGTGGCGAGTGGCGTGGTTCGGCTCCGCTCACCAACCAAGTGGCGAGTACATCTATTCACTATTCACCATTTCACCATTTCACCTACGAAAGCACTTTCTTCACCTGATCAGCCGCCTCTTGCAAGGTTATGGCTGAGTGCACTTCAAGACCGCTTTCGTCAATGAGTTTCTTAGCTTCAACGGCGTTGGTACCTTGAAGGCGCACGATGATAGGCACTTGAATATTGCCGATGTTCTTGTAAGCGTCAACAATCCCTTGAGCTACACGGTCGCAGCGTACGATTCCACCGAAGATATTGACCAGAATAGCTTTGACCGAAGCATCGCGCAGGATAATGCGGAAGGCTGTTTCAACACGCTTGGCGTCGGCTGTTCCTCCCACATCGAGGAAGTTAGCAGGTTGTCCGCCGCTGTATTGAATGATATCCATGGTGGCCATCGCCAAACCCGCACCGTTCACCATGCAGCCCACGTTACCGTCGAGTTTCACGTAGTTGAGGTCCGCATTGCTGGCTTCTACTTCAATTGGATCTTCTTCTGTCGTGTCGCGCATTTGAGCATAGTCCGGATGACGGAAAAGACCGTTGCCATCCAGCGTCACTTTCGCATCAACGGCAATCACACGATCGTCGCTTGTTTTCAAAACGGGATTGATTTCGAACATCGCCGCATCGCAACCAACATAGGCGGCGTAAAGGCTCTTGACAAACTTGCCCATCTCTTTCATCGCCTGACCGCTAAGGCCGAGGTTGAAAGCGATTTTGCGGCACTGGAAGTCGTTGACGCCCGTCATCGGGTCAATCACTTCCTTGAAGATTTTCTCCGGCGTATTGTGTGCCACATCTTCGATGTTCATACCACCATCGGGTGAGTACACGATGACGTTGCGGCCGAGTGCACGGTCGAGGAGGACCGACATATAGAATTCGCGGGGTTCGCTGGCGCCCGGGGCGTATACGTCTTCCGCGATGAATACTTTCTGGACGAGTTTACCGTCAGCTTTGGTCTGAAGGGTAACCAGGTGACCACCTAAAATTCCCTTGGCTTTATCGGCCACTTCGTCGAGGCCTTTGGCGAGCACCACACCGCGTGAACCCGTTTCAGTGACTGTTCCTTTACCGCGACCACCGGCGTGAATTTGTGCCTTCACTACAAACCAGCCTGTGCCGGTTTCTTCTTTGAGTTTCACGGCTGCCGTGTGCGCCTCTTCCGGAGTTGAAGCCACATAGCCACGTTGCACGGCCACGCCGTAAGATGCCAGTATCGATTTACCTTGGTATTCGTGGATGTTCATTGCGAATGTGAATTTTGGTGGCGCGAAAATAGGGAAAGAATGGCGAGTGGCGAATTGCGAGGTGCGAAGTGCGAGGTGCGAAGTGCGAAGTGCGAAGTGCGGGCGACTGCAGCACATGAGGCCTTATTCCCCTTCTTCTCTGGAGAGGGGCTGGGTG
>JBKCDO010000225.1:0-1002 GCA_046304755.1 Flavobacteriales bacterium | reverse complement strand
GGCTCAACAAAAGAAATAACATGTTTCGATTTCTCTTATTTGCGTCATTCCTGCTCGTGATAGCTTCCTGCAGCTCTTCTCGCAGAGATGCTCAATCGCAAGCGTCTGCTGCAGTCGTTCAGGAGCCTGAGGTTAAGCCGGTTTCGGACACGATGATCTACTACTCCCGAGGTGCATGTTTTGGTATGTGTCCAATCTTCGAATTAACCATCATGAAAGACGGCCGCGCAGTTTACCTGGGTAAAAATCACGTGGATCGTATTGGTCGCTATCAGGCGATGGTATCTTATACGGATGTCCAGAAAGTTCTTACCAAAGCCAACGAAATCGGCTACTTCGAATTGAGACCGGAATACGATAACGAGAGTGTGCACGACTTGCCCGATATCAAGACCGGTATTGCGCACAACGGAAAGCTGTATCGCGTTAGAAATCGCTATAAAGGTCCCGCCGCGTTGCGCTCGCTCTATTCCGAACTTGATTCGCTAATCGAGCGCCAAACATGGAAGTCCGCGGGCGCGCCGGCACAAGACTAATTTCGCAACCCATTCAATGAATATAAATTATCAATTAACCATGAAAAGAACAATTTACGTAGCAGTCCTGCTCTTCTCGATGTTGCCGGCTTCAGTCCTGGCCAATGAAGGCATGTGGCTGGTGAGCTTGCTCAATCGCATGAACGAAGCCGAGATGAAAGGTCTTGGTCTTCACTTGACAAAAGAAGAAATCTACAGCATCAACACGGCCTCATTGAAGGACGCTATCGTGCGCCTCAATTACGGTATGTGTACGGGCGAAGTTGTAAGCGATAAAGGTTTGATTTTTACCAATCACCACTGCGGTTACGATGCGATACAAACGCTTTCAACTGTTGAGAACAACTTGTTGCTCGATGGTTTTTGTGCGAAGAGTTTCGCAGAAGAATTGCCCATCGAAAATTTCAAGATTTCGTTTTTGGTTCGCATTGAAGATGTAACCAAGCAGATGCTCGGCGCTGTAAAC
>JBKCDO010000224.1:0-6725 GCA_046304755.1 Flavobacteriales bacterium | reverse complement strand
GGTCGTGAAACATGTGCGAAAGTTAAATTCTCGGGCTTGAAAGTGCCTGCTTATTTTTGCACTGCCTAATGAGAATCATCGCCAACATACCCCATCCGCAGTTGAAGATTTCTATTTTTCTCTACAACGAGAAGTACATCATCGAAATGGAAGCTGCGCAGTACAAGCAAACGTTCAAGATTAGTGCAGATAGCTTGTCCGGTATTGAAGAAGTGAAAGCGCTCGTAACGCCGGAACTCATCAACGGGTGCATGGAACGTTTCAATGGGATGCACGGTGATTTTAAAAAGGCATTTGACGATTTAAAAAAGTAGTACTGTACATGACGACTAAAATTTCAATGGCCTGGAGCGCCCTATTGACGGTGATTGTAGTGGTTTTGGCCATAAAAGTGTTTTCGGGAAAAACCGCTGAAACAACAGAGGAGGCTGTTCCGGTAGCTGCTGCATTCGCCAAGGAAGGCGGTCCGGAAGCCACCATTGTGGCCTTCGTAAATGGCGATACATTGAATGAGCGCTATGCCTTCATCGTGGAGAAGTCCAAAGATTTGGATGCCAAAATGAGCGCTGCGGAAGAACGTGTCAAGCGTGAGTACGGTCCTCGTCAGGCACAGTACGAGCAGAACATGCGTTATGCTCAGGAGCATCCGGAAATGTCGGAAGCGGAAGCCATAGCCCTCCAAAAGGATATGGAACGTCTGCAAATCGAGATGGATGAAATCCAGCAGCGTGAAGTGGGTGTATTGCAAAAGAAAGAGGCAGACTTGCAAAAGGAATTGATCGAGCGCGTGAATCGTTACCTCGATAAATTCACCCGTGAGCGAGGCATTGATTACGTCATCAATAAGCAAAGTGAGTTTCAGGTATTGCTTTACGGCAATGCGGATTATGACATTACGGCCGAAGTGATAGCGGGATTGAATGCAGAATACGAAGCTGAAAAGCAAGCCAAATGAGTCTCGCCGCCAAGAAATTAAAGGAGAACGTTTCCGAGTACATCATCTTCCTCTGGCAGATGGAGGATTTACTGCGCGCCGTGCAGTTTGATTCGAATGCACTGGATGATTTTATTGCGTCGTACACACCTTCTGAAGATGCTTTTGATAGTGAAAAGCGCTGGTTCTCTGAGTTGAGTTTGACCATGCGTCGGGATGGTGTTGAACAGCGCGGACATATCAGCGAGGTACACGAGATTATTTTCGAATTGAACTACCTGCACAATACGCTGCTCAATATTGTCAAGGATAAGCCCTACGCTGAGGCTTATCGTACAGCACAGCCGAATATCAAAGAGTACCTCTCGCGCACCGATGGCAAGTCAACTAACGATGTTGAAGTTTGTCTCACGGCGTTGTATGGTTTGTTGGTTTTGCGCCTCAGAAAAGAGCCCGTTTCAGAAGCGACTTCTCAGGCAATGCAAAGTTTCTCTCAGCTCATGGCCAAGCTTTCCATGCATTATCGCTTGATGAAACAGGGAGAATTCAATTTCTCGCTGAATTAGTACCATCAATTTTCATTTGCAGAGATATACGTGCGCCAGCGTTCAATCACCTGCGCCATATCGGAGGGTAGTTCTTTTTCAAAAAACATCCATTCACCGCTTGTTGGATGATGGAATCCGAGTGAGCGTGCATGCAAAGCCTGCCGGGGCAGCATGTCAAGGCAATTCTGGACGAATTGCTTGTATTTAGGGAAAGTGGTGCCTTTAAGGATATGGTCTCCGCCATATTCGAAATCTCCGAAAAGCGTGTGACCGATATGTTTCATGTGCACGCGAATTTGGTGCGTGCGGCCGGTCTCGAGTTTACATTCTACCAGCGTGACATAACCAAGGCGTTCGAGTACTTTGTAATGGGTTACCGCATGCTTGCCGTGATCGCCCTCAGGAAATACGGTGAATACTTTGCGGTCTTTCAAACTGCGTCCCGTGTTACCGATAACAGTTCCATCTTCTTTTACATCGCCCCAAACCAGCGCAACATAACGGCGCTCGATGGTGCGGTCAAAGAACTGTTTGCTGAGGTTCACCAGCGCTTTATCGGTTTTGGCAATCACCATCACGCCGGTGGTGTTTTTATCTAACCGATGCACTAAGCCCGGATGCGCATCGGTGCGCTTGGGTAAGTTTTGAAAATGATAGATGAGCGCGTTCACCAGGGTTCCCGAATAGTTGCCATGCCCGGGATGCACGACCATATTGGAAGCCTTGTTGAGAATGACAAGGTCATCATCTTCGTACAGAATTTCCAGCGGAATATTCTCCGGGATGAGTTCAATTTCACGCACAGGATAAGGCATCTCGATGGTGATGACATCCTGTGGTTTAATCTTATAACTGCTTTTTACTGCGGTTCCATTCACGCGCACAAAGCCATTGTCGCAGGCATCCTGCACGCGTGTACGCGAAGTCTTTTCTAAACGATCGAAGAGGAACTTGTCGATGCGAACAGGACCTTGGCCTTTATCGGCAACGATGCGGTGATGTTCGAACAGATCATCGTCTTGTTCGTTTTCTTGTCCTTCAGCAAATTCATTCATCGAAACAGTGGCGGTTATTGTTTGATGAAGGCTTGATGCGTAGCGCGATGATCGTCATGCGTTAGTTGGAGGGTGTACATCCCCTTCGCCAGTGACTCAATGTTGATTGCTACTTGCGACTGCTGCTGCAAAGTTCCGTTCGCTACTTGCTGTCCTTGCGCATTGTGAATTGTGTACTGTGCGTTCATCCATTCCGGTGAAACAGTAAGCTGGAGATAGTCACTGGCAGGGTTTGGATACATACGCATGGAACTATTTTCATTCGCATCCACGTTCACCCAATCCGGCAGGCCTGCTTTGAAAACAGGACGAATCATGACGCTGCCCGAGATGTTCGAAGGAAGCCAATCGCTGCTGCCCTGCAATTGATAGAACAGCTTTGTATCATTTGCATTGGTATTCTTATCCAATCCGAAATTCAGTGACACATCACTTTGCTGCAGTGTTCCTATGTAGAAATTTCCCGATGGAATGAAGATCGGGTCGGTGAAGGCGAAATAGACAAAAATGTTTGGTCCGCTTTCGTAATAATGCGGAAGGGAGAAATTGAAGTTGTCGAAATCACTGGTAAGCAACGTGCCGGGATCACCGCTGATGTCATTCCACGCTTGCAGAATGAACGACTGATCAGTGGCTAAATACTGAATAGGTTCAAAATAGATGTAAGCACCCAATAGCGTATCGTCGACAGGCGTATTGAAGCGCATCGCCACTTTACCACCGGCGTTTTGTAATCCGTAGGCGCGCTCCGCGGAACCATCGTCATACGCGTAGTAGTTGGTAAACTGTTGGGTGAAACGCATCGTGTCGTTTTGCACTTGATTATCGGTTGCAGCAAACGATACTTGCACGTTGAAGGAAGCAGAGTCAACGGCAGTAGGCGTATCGAACTGATAGTTGTTTAAGGAAACAGTGCGCTCAATATTGCTAAAACCGTTGGACTGCGTATTCGCATCCGAAGCGCTCACAAACTGCGTTGCGCCCTCATAGCTGATGGTGCATTGAGAGGTGATGTTCTCCGTAATTCCAAGGTTACGCTGATAGAAGGTAATGTCGTCGCGCATGTACAATTCCGGTGTGGCTTGGAAATGCGTCCAGGGCATGGCAGTCAGACCGAGATTCAGAAGGCTGTTGTTGCAGTATTGAAACGCCACTTCATTGTAGAAGAAATCGGTTGGGCTCAAGTTGTCGTTCAGCAAGATGTAATCGAGGTGCCAGTGATCGAGAGCACCGTGTTGTGTGCAGTAGTTTTTGAATCGGAACCGAAATCCATCCTGGAAATAGATGGGATCGGTAATCGGAACAAATACGGTGTCAAATACGGTTGGATCAACACCGCCTTCCTTGGCCCAAACGCGGTTCCAGAATCCGCCTTGAATGGGAGAGTAGAATTCCAGTACCAGCGTATCTCCTTCGGCACCCAGGATGCCATCAGCATCGGGCGCGTTGCCGATACCGCCGGCCTGCACGTGAAAGAGCAGGTAAAGGCTATCAGCTTCCGTGAAGCCTGCCATGTTGATGGGCAGAGAGGTCAGTGTATCGGCCAATCCCCAATCGAGGAAGGCTTCTGTAATCGTTGGGAAATAAAGCGTATCGCTATAAGGTGTGCCATCAGCTTCCAGTCCATCAAGGGTGGCCACACCAATGGTCATGGGGTTAATCGGGAAGGTGCAGTTGATGTAGGCCGCATTATCCGACCAGCGCTGCCATTCCAGGGGAATAGCGGGATCATTGGTCGAAAGGCTGTAGCGCGAAAAGTCATCAAAAAACGGCAAGAGCAGAGAGGAAGATCCACCGCGTGCTGACTGAGTATCGAACCGCTGTTCCCGCTGAAACTGTTCATTCGCCTGCGCATTGAAGCGAAGCGGGAATTCAAATTCCTGTGCGCTTAAGCAAACGCTGACAAGAAGGAAACATGCGGTATAAAGCGAACGAAGTGAAGAGAGTTGGTTCATGCGTTGTTATTGCTGCGAGGTGTCGGCCTCGCAAGGGGTATTGTACAGCCACAAATCTACAATACGACCGGCTGAGGTGCCTACAACCGGATCGTGTTTTGGATCCTGGCGGCAAACGCGAAATGTCATGGAATCTTGTGCACTGGGAGCAGAAATTTCCGGTTCAAAGCGGCAATTGCATTCGAGGTTAAGGGTGTCCATGATGGATTTAGCCTGAAGACAGGTCATTCCGCTAAAATCAGGAACGATAATTTTATCACTGGCATTGCGGCCAATCACCAGCACAACTTTCGACCCTCTGGCCACCTCGTCGTTCTGCTTCAGACTTCTACCCTTTTGAGTTACACGGATAATACTGTTGGCGAGTGTGTTGTTGTCCTCGTAAAGCGTATCGAAATCGATGGATTTATTGCGCAGCTTAATCATGGCCACCGTGGCGAAATCTCCTTGTTTGATACCGATTTTTTCCATTGGCGGACTGTTGCGGTAGATGGTCAGAAAGACTTGCCGCCCTTGCTTAACCTGGCTTTCGAAGACCGGACTTTGATCGAAAATAGTTCCGGCATTAGCCTTTTTTTCATAGACACTGTCAATGACCAGATAATCCAGGTTACGGGCTTGCAATTCGGCGATGGCCTGATCCACGCTTAGTCCTTTGAGATCCGGAACGCTAACGTATTCCCCGTGATCGGTGTACCACTGCAACCAAAACCAGGAGCCCAACAACAGGGTGGTGTATACCAGTGCGATGCCCAGCAGCGCTTTTCGAAAGGAAGAACTTTGAACGAATTTATTCATGGTTGAGGCACCCCTGTGCGATTCAAACATAGTTCAGCGTGCGCAGCGAAAGACTATCCTCAAAAAGTTTATTGACGAAAGGGAGGTTAATAAAATAGCGGTTAGAAATCACGGTTTATTCACCGTAAACATCTTCAAGCGCCATTTTCAGCAGATACACATCGAGGGGTTTTTCCAGCACACGCTTGACAATCGCGTGTTGCTCCGCCTTCATGATGTTGTTGCGATCGATGCTGCTGGAGAGCATAAAGACATTGATATGGGCTACAATCGCCGGGTCCAACTTCTCCAGGGCAGCAAGGCATTCGAATCCGTCCATAACGGGCATCATGATATCGAGCAGTACCACGTGCGAACCGGATTTGAATCGGTCTGCATGTTGATGGATAAAATCAAGGAATTTAACAGCGCTGTTGTAAGTCGAAATATGGTCGGAAATCTTAGCCAGATTCAACAGTTTCACGTTGACGGAAGTGTCGATGTCATTATCATCAACCAGGTGAAATTGTATGTGGCTCAAATCCATCATCCTCTGTTCGGCAACTCAAATGTAATTCGTGTTCCCTTTCCACGCTCGCTCGAACCACTGATTTTCCCCAGTAGTTTGGAGACGGCATTTCGAGTGAGATGCAAACCTACACCGACAGGCGATTGCACATCGTTTTGTAATTCCATAGAAAGCAGGCGGCCAAGCGCATCATTATCCATTCCGATGCCTTCATCTTCGATTTTGAAAACGGCTTTTTCGGCATTTTGAATCACGGAAATCTGAATGCGATTGGAGGGCTTAGCGGGGTCTGAGTGTTCAATGGCATTCATCAAAACGCTCTGCACAATCATGGTGATGCGCTTGAGGTCACTTTTGAAACCTCCTTGAACGCGGAGATCAGTCGCTATTTCCCATTGCGGGCCTGACTTCTGTCGTGGCAATTGCTCGATAATTTCAGCAATCAATTGCTCAAGATGAACTTCATCCAAAGACACCTCACTGTGCGTGTTTTGATAAAACTGACTGATTTGCTTGCTGAACGTTTGCAGTCTTGCGATTTCAGTTCGAATAGTGTTCAGGGCTTCACCCGCGTCAACCTGAGCAGCCATTGTTTCCAAGGCGTTCAGCGAGTGCGTTATTGTTTCCAAAGCCGGCTTCAATTGGTTGGATGCTGCAAAGACCAGTTGTGCCAATTCGCTGTTTGCCTTTTCGAGCGCTGAATTTTGATTGCTCAAGGTCAGGTCGCGGTTGTACTTTTCTAGGGCATTTTCGATGCAAATACCCAGTTCATTGGCATCCCAGGGCTTGGCCACGTAGCGATAAACCTGTCCTTTGTTGATCGCATCAATAACGGCTTCGATGTCGGCATAACCGGTGAGCAGGATGCGCACGGCATTCGGGAAATCCGGCAGGATGGTTTCGAAGAATTCGACACCACTGACATCC
>JBKCDO010000223.1:0-2968 GCA_046304755.1 Flavobacteriales bacterium | reverse complement strand
ATCTATAACCGCTCTGAGGCCGACGGTACCTTCGACATCATCATCATGCGCGACGTGATTGAGCACATTCATGATCAGGAAAAGTTTATGGGGTTTGTCAAGCGCTTTATGGCACCCGGTGCTGCGTTTTTTCTGGCGTTTCCGCCTTGGTACAACCCATTTGGCGGACACCAGCAGATCTGCAAGAGCAAGCTGCTTTCGAAACTCCCCTACTTCCATATTCTCCCTGCTTTTCTGTACAAGGGGATATTAAAAGCCTTTGGAGAGAGCGACAAGGCGATCGAGGATCTGCTCGAGATTAAACAGACCGGCATCAGCCTGGAACGGTTCGAGCGCATTCTTCGCAAGGAAGGCTATACCGTTTCCCGCAAGACATTCTATTTCATTAACCCCAATTACGAAACGAAGTTTGGATTGAAACCACGTGTGCAGTCACGTTTGATAACGGCAATTCCGTTTGTGCGGAATTTTACGGTGACGGCGGGATATTATGTGGTAGTGAAATAGTGAAATGGTAGGGGCGCACTGCAATGTGCGCCAGAAAACTGCAATATGCGCCCGCTGTGGGTGAGATGGTGAATAGTGAATAGTAAATGGTGAAATGGTAGGGGCGCACTACCATGTGCGCCCGAAAGCTGCAATGTGCGCCCGAGAGGCATAATCAAAAAGTCAGAATATGTTTGAATGTGTGCGATTGAATGCGATTTTGTTATTTGTTGGTTTGAGCAGTCTGATGCATGGTCAATGCATCGTGATCAACGAAGTATTGGTTAATGCTGCAGGGGATTGTGATGGCAGCTGCGTGCCAAGTACTGCTGAATGGCTGGAATTGCACAACACCTGTTCGGATGCTGTCAATGTGGGCTGTTACTTCATCACCGATGGTGATTTCTCTGTCACGTTTCCTTCCAATACGGTTATTCCGGGCAATGGTTTTTTAGTCATAGGCTCGCTCAATTCCGGTGTTGACGTCGATATCAATCTTGCCTTTTGCAACTGCACCAGCGGCGCTGATGGCGAAATTGGCATTTTCACCAACGGCAATGAGCAGATAGCACTGGTTAATCCCGCGGGACAAATCATCGATGGTATTTATTGGGGTACCGGACAATTCAGTCAAACACCGACATTCACCACGGATGCACTTTTTGGCTGTCCATCCCAGACAATCGCGCTTTCTGCGTCCAATGCGGCATTCACACAAGTGCCGATGGGTGGTGATGGACAAACCGTTTACCGCAGTTGTGAGGATAGCGAAGTCTGGCTGGCCGATGGCGCGAATTACACACCCGGCGCCGCCAATGGTGATAATACCGGTGGAAGTTTAGTTATCACCGCTTCAGATAATTCCCCTTGCGAGGGAGAATCTGTTTCACTCACCGTATTGGGCGCTGCCGGAGGTGTGACCTGGAACACAGGCAGTACCGACCAAATCATTACCGTTAATGCCGACGGCACTTACACCGCAACCTTAAATTCCGCTTCCGGCTGTGGTTCTTCGGCGAGTATAACAGTCAACTTTCAGGAAGGCCCTGCGGTGGATGCCGGTCAGGGTGGACTCGCAGACTGCGAGGATGGCCTGCAACTGCATGGGTTTACGGGCGCAGATGTGTTTTTCTGGGAACCGACTGCAGGACTTTCGGACCCGAACACACTCTCGCCTATTGCCTCGCCTACTGTAACCACAATCTACACGCTTCATGCTCTGGAGGGAGACTGCGAATCGACGGCAACAGCCACGGTTGTACCCGAATGCGGCGACCTCAAAGTGCCCAATGTTTTCACGCCCAATAATGATGGATTGAATGACGTCTTTCGTCCTGATGGAAAGGGAATCGCCGACTACAGTTTGCAGATTTTTAATCGCTGGGGCGTGCTCGTATTTGAATCACTCCAATATAATAGTGGGTGGAACGGGAAAATCAACAACGAACCCGCTCCTGCCGGCACGTATTACTTCCTGCTTATGGCTAAGGACGGCCTTGGCAACTCGCTTGTGGGCAGTGAGGTGCTCGAAGGGGAAGTGACGCTAATTAGGTAATGCGCGGTGAAATAGTGAAATAGTGAAATGGTGAAATGGTAAGGGCGCACTACAATGTGCGCCCCAAAAGACACGCATGCGCCCGATTTTTGTGAAATGGTGTGGCACAGAGAACATTCAAAAAAAAATCCACCGTCTTCCTTACCCAGTACCCACTACCCAGTCTCTAGTACCTATCTTCGCGCTTCTCCATTCAATTACAATGGCACAGAACCTCGAATTCAACAAGAACGAAGATAAAATGATGCAGCTTGTGGGTGCTCTGCAACGCAAGCTGGATAAAGTCTACGAAGGCGGCGGAAAGTCGCGTATAGCTAAGGAACATGAAAAGGGAAAGATGACCGCTCGCGAGCGCATCGATTTCCTTCTGGACGCTGATGCGCCTCGCATTGAAATCGGCGCATTGGCCGCCGATGAGATGTACAAGGAGCATGGCGGTTGTCCGTCGGCCGGTGTGGTGGTCGTCATTGGCTACATCCGCAAGAAGCAATGCATGGTAGTGGCCAACGATGCCACGGTGAAGGCGGGGGCTTGGTTCCCTATGACCGGCAAGAAGAACTTGCGTGCCCAGGAGATTGCGATGGAAAACCGCTTGCCTATTATCTATCTGGTGGATAGCGCGGGAGTGTATTTGCCGATGCAAGACGAGATTTTCCCGGATAAGGAGCACTTCGGCCGCATTTTCCGCAACAACGCCATCATGAGCAGCCGCGGTATTCCGCAGATTGCTGCGATTATGGGCAGTTGTGTAGCCGGAGGAGCTTACTTACCTATTATGAGTGATGAGGCGATGATTGTGGACAAGACAGGGACCATCTTCCTGGCCGGTTCATACCTGGTGAAGGCCGCGATTGGTGAGGACATCGACAACGAAACACTCGGTGGTGCAACGACGCATTGCGAGATTTCCGGTGTAACGGATTATAA
>JBKCDO010000222.1:0-7945 GCA_046304755.1 Flavobacteriales bacterium | reverse complement strand
CAGTGAATACTATGGTATGCCCATGCTGGGAGATGTTTGGGTGAAAGATCCCCTGCCCTCCTCGTATCCACCTTCCATTGCCTTCAAGGCAGCACAAATGCAAGACAAGGAAAAGGCCCTGAAGTTTTTGCGCCGCCTTCGCGAATATGTATTCATCGAAGCACGAAACATAACCGTTTGGAAGCACATCGCTGAGGCTGCCACGTTTGCCGGCTTGGATGTAACACGCCTAGAGCAAGATTACAATGGTCCCGCTCGCAATGCCTTTGAAGAAGATTTGCAGCTGGCTCGTCAAAATGGAGTGCGTGGCTTTCCAACTTTGTTTGTTCTTGACCAGGAAGGAAACCGTCGCACCGTTTACGGATTCCGCCCTTATGCCGACTTTGAAAACGCGGTCAAAAACCTATTGCCATCGGCTCAAAAGACACCCCTAAAACCGGAAGTTATGAATTACTTCTCAGAATATAAAAGCCTGACAGAAAAGGAATTATCCATCTTCAACTCAATCACAATCGAGCAAGCGCATCAGGCTCTTTCTGACCTAAAAAAGGACGGTCGCTTGACCTGTATCGAAACCCGTCACGGCAACTTGTGGCGATTGGTTGACTAAGTAGGAATGCCCGCTTGTGAATGAATTGTTGGAAAGAACAGCAACTCTCCCCAAGATTTAATCGGAATAGATTGTTTCAAACGAGGGGGTTTACGTTCTGCTCGTTGTAGATTCGTAGCCTCTGTTGAATAGAGAAAATTTTAAAACCAAATTGATTTTTAACCCATGAAGAAAATCTACGCGTTATCGCTGTTTTCAGCCATCGCATTTTGGGGATCAGCACAAACGTTCACTATGAACAATACGCTGGTAACCACAGCTCATCACTCCGGTGGATGCACCGGTGTAGCCGACATGAACAATGACGGCCTGGACGACATCATCATTCTCGATGAAAGCACGGATTTGTCTATCGCCTATCAGCAGGCCGATGGTAGCTTTTCATTAAGCTACTTTGGAGCTGTCAGCGGTGACTCTCAATGGGGCATGTGCATCGGTGACGTGGACAATGACGGCCACAAGGATGTCATGTGCGGAGGAAGTTATGATGATGTGCACATCGTGAATATCGATGGCCCGGGTTCATATAACGTAGTGGATTATCCATGGGCTTCCATCTTTACCCAAGGGTGCAACCTGGCAGATATCGACAATGACGGTTACCTGGATGGTTTCCTTTGCCACGATGATGGTCATAACATGATCCTTCATAACGATGGCACCGGAGATTTCACCAACGGTCAGAACATGATCGACATGGTGTTTTATCCTGAAACTGCCGGTAACGATAACAGCGGTAACTATGGATCAGTTTGGACCGATTTCGATCGCGATGGTGATATCGACTTGTTCATTGCCAAGTGTCGTCAGTTCGTGAGCGATCCTTACGATCCACGCCGCACCAACATCCTCGTCATCAACAACGGTGACGGTACTTTTGATCACACCAACCCAGCAACAGGTGAATCTTACGCTCAAGAGCGCGGTTTGGTGAATCTAGAGCAATCATGGACCAGCGATTTCGCCGATATCGATAACGATGGCGACTTTGACTGCTTCCTCACTACTCACAGCGGAACGCTTGAAATCTATGAGAATGATGGCACCGGTTTCTTCACTAACCGCACCTCAGGTTCAGGATTGGAATATTCAGGTTTCTTCCTTCAAGGTAAGATGCACGACTTTGATAACGACGGCTACCTTGACTTGATTCACTCCGGTGGTAACCATGATTACTATCACAATGATGGTGACTTCACTTACACCCGTGTTCAAAACGTATTCATGAACAATGACGTGATGCACAGCTTCGGTATCGGTGATTTGAACCATGACGGTTACCTCGATGTCTATGCTAGCTATGGTGATGGCTATGTCAGCGCTGACAATGCCCACCCTGACCGTATTTTCATCAATGATGGCGGGAACAATAACTGGATTTCTTTCGACCTCGACGGTATTGTGAGTAACAAAGACGCTATCGGCGCTATTGTCGAAATTACCGGTTCATTCGGAACTCAGATTCGTGAGGTTCGCGGCGGTGAAAGCTATGGTATCACCAATACATTCTATTGCCACTTTGGTCTTGGCTCAGCTACAACAATCGATCAGGCTAAAATTTACTGGCCTTCAGGTTTGGAAACAACCATCGACAATCCGGCAATCAACACCTGGCACAACATTGCAGAAAGCCCTTGTCAATTGCAAACACCATCAGTGGTCGCTTTGGGTAGCACACAATTCTGCCCGGGTGGTTCAGTAACCCTGCAGGCGAGCAACGCCAACTTAACCTACGCGTGGAATAACGGTCAGACCGGAACTTCCATCACTGTAAACACTCCCGGCAATTACTTCGCAACAGCCACTAGCGCTGAAGGTTGTATCGCTATTACATCGGCCATTTCGGTTACGCAAGCCGTTGATCAGCCTGCTGCGATTATCCCTGTTGGCGACACGCACATCTGCGAAAACTCGAGCGTTACGCTTACTGCCACTCAAGGTGTTTCTTATTCATGGAGCACAGGAGCCACTACACAAAGCATTGATGCTACTGCAGCGGGATCTTACACGGTTGAAGTTGTTGGTCAATGTGGAACATCTACTTCCACTCCTGTGGTTGTAGAGGTATCGGTTGCTCCCGCTACACCATCGTTATCGAATATTGAAATCGTCGGTGGTCAAACAGCTACCTTCACGGTTACGGGCGGCAACAGCGTTAGTTGGTATGATTCAGCTACCTCCAACACACCGATTGCCAGCGGTAATTCATTTACCACTCCTGCCCTCAACGCGACTACTTCTTACTGGGTAGAAGATGCCAACGTCACTCCGGGTGCAGTTGCACAAGGCGGAAAGTCAGATCAAACGCTGAACAACGAAGGACAGTATCAGCAGAACTCAACCTACTACCTCATATTCAACGCTGAGGAAGACGTGGTGATTAACTCTGTGAAGGTATTTGCTGATGGTGCAGCTGATCGTAACATCGCAGTTATTGATGCAGCCGGCAACACCGTTGTTTCAGGCACTTTCAACATTCCGGACGGTGAATCAGTAGTAAACTTGAACTTCGAAGTCCCACAAGGTAACGGTTACGGCTTGCGCCTAACCGGTAACAACCCACTGTTGTGGAGAGATAAGGATTCAAACACTCCGTTTGATTTCCCATACAACGTAGGTGATTTAGTTTCCATTACCGGAACTAACGTTACGGGAGGCAATACCAACAACTACTATTATTATTTCTACGATTGGAACGTTCAGGCACCTGACTTTGCTTGTACAAGCGATCGTGTGGAGGTCCAGGCTATCGTTATCGGTGTTGATGAAATCACCAGCGTGACGAACATGGAAATTTATCCTAACCCTGCCACTGATTTGGTGAACATCTCCTTTGGCTCCTTGGTTTCGAACGTAATGCAAACGCGCGTTATCGACCAAACAGGTCGTGTGGTTAGCACGCAGCAATTCTCTTGTTCAACCGGTGCCAACACGCACCAATTGAATGTAGCGGATTTGGCTGCAGGTGTTTACCAATTGCAAATGACCGTAGGAAACCAACAAGCTACCCGCGTGATTGTCGTAGAATAACCGACTCAGAAGAATATTGAAAAAGGCTGCTCGAAAGGGCGGCCTTTTTTTGTGGGCGAGGATTTTAGGATTGCAGACACCGCCACTCGCCAACCTCACCCCTCACCCCTAATACCCGCCTCCAACCGCAACATAGCCGCGGTCGCGGTTGTATTCGTCAGCGGCAAGCCAGAGCGCGTCGTCTTTTGGGGATTCCAACAAAAGACTGCTTCCCGATAATAGCACGCCGAGCAACATAAAGGGATTGAACTGAAATGGCTGTCCGGCTTGAACGGCAATAGTCGATGCAAGCACGCCGGCACCTGAGCCAATCAAACCCATTTGTACAAATCGGTATTTGCGTTAATCCTTCAAATGTGCAGTTGCACCGAGATTATCAGCCAGATCAATTTTCATATTTCCATAGCCCACTTTTCGAACAGGCTCAGTTCCTACATTGTAGAAGTGAACCGTTGTGCCGTCAGCCAGATCGGCACCTCCGTTTTTAGGTTCGAGCAAATCGCCACCATAAACATCAATGTCAATCTTCTGATACAGATTGGCGCGACCCTTATCGATACACAAAGCAAATTGCGGTTGATTAAATCCCTCAATACGTCCGAGATTAGCGAAGTACCCGTGGTTGTTCTGAAAGAACTCCACCTCCTTCGCAGGAATCATCATATCATCCAGTCGAAATACAGGTTCTGTATTCGAAAGGGCCAGGTATTGAAGTCGTTTCCCTTCAATAGTCTCACCGCTCATGAGTTGAACGTGATGGGTTGATTTACGTTTTTGAGCTCCGGCAGTCAGTGCTAACAAAGCAAAAAACAAGAACATAGTTGAACGCATAACCATAGAGTTTTTGTGTACTACGCGTTAACCGGGTTAAATGTTTCGCTTATTTCAATAATAGAGCTGCGAATGCCGCATCTGCGGTGGGATAATCAAACAGAAACCCATGCTTGGGAGACTTGACGGAAACCACGCGCATGCCACGCAGAATAAGTTCGCTATCTGCGCCGATGACTGCAGTTCCCATGCGAATCAACAAGGCCGGTGCAGGAATGCCAAAGGGAAACTTCATGGCTTTGCGTAAAGTGGCCATAAAGGCTTGATTGGGCAGTGGCTCAGGCGCAGCCGCATTCACAGGCCCTGAGATTGAATCATTCTCGAGTAAAAAAAACAGGAGTCGTGTCAAATCCGTTACATGTATCCAGCTGACCCACTGCTTGCCTGTGCCTTGCGCTCCGCCCTGCCCTAGCGACACAAGACGCTTGTAGATGGGGAAGACCCCTCCATCCTTCCCTAAAACCAATGTGATACGCAAGGCAATGCGGCGTGTAGCGGGTAAGTGCATCGTGTACAGCGCGTTTTCCCACTGACGAGCCACGTCGGCCATGACACCCGCGCCATCAATGGCACTATCCTCTGTATTGGGCTCGGAGACATTTTCCGGATAAATGGATGCCCCGCTTGCATTAATCCATGTTTTGGGAGGTTGCTTGCACAGCGCTATCGCATCACCGATGGCCTGTGTGGTGTCCACACGCGAGCGAATTAAGGCTTCAATATTGTCTGCAGTGAACCGACAGTTGACCGACTTCCCCGCGAGATTGATGACGGCGTCTGCTCCTTCCAAAACACGCATGAGGGAAGGTTGGTCGTTCCATGTAGCATCTGCCCGATCACGGCCAATGGTCTTTACGTTCCAACCGAGTATTGCCGCATGTTCAATCAGATGGCTGCCGATAAAACCCGATGCTCCTGCGATGACGAGTGTCTTCATGGCTTGCTTAACAACAAACTATGCAAGCAGGTTCAGGGATTGAAAGGTGAAGGTTGAAAGTTGAAGGTTGCAAGTTGAAGGTTCTGTCTTCAGAAAATAACTTGCAACTAGCAACTTTCAACCTTCAACCATTTACCATCTACAGTCGAAACCCATACATCGCTTCCATGCCATTGGCATAGTAGCCGCGGATTTCAATGTAGGAACCTGCCTTGCCTTGTAATGCGGTTTCAACGTCACCCGGAGCATTTACCGCTTGTCCATCGATGCGTGTAATGATGAAGCCCTTTTGCAACCCAATCGATTTGAATTTCCCGGGTTGTATATCGATGACCTTCGCTCCGCCGGTGATGCGAAGCTTGTTTTGATCCTCAGGAGATAATCCACCGAAAGTTGCTCCCAAGGTTTGCACAGTGCCTGCTGCGTCTGCCTTCGCAAAATCTTCGAGCTCGGCTCTGCCACTGCGATTGCGCAGGGTGACATCCACCACTTGCTGTTTGCCGTCGCGCCACACCGTAACTTTTACTTTATCACCGGGACGATAACGACTCACCTGCTCTTGTAACTGAGGCATATTGTTCACCGCGCGCTCATCCACCTTTTGAATGATATCCCCTTGACGAATGCCACTCTCTGCGGCAGCTCCGCCTTCTGAAAGCGCGGCAACATAAATACCGGCCACATCTTTCAGTCCTTTTTCTTTAGCAATTTCCTGATCCACTTCATCGATTCTCACTCCGATAAAGGCACGTTGCACATGACCAAACTCGATGATGTCTTTCGATACCTTCTTTGCAATAGACGAAGGAACCGCGAATGAGTATCCGGCAAAAGCTCCTGTGCGCGTTTGAATCGCGGTATTGATTCCAATCAATTCACCACGGGTGTTAACAAGAGCGCCACCACTATTACCGGGATTCACAGCCGCATCGGTTTGAATAAAGGACTCGACTGGAAAAATTTCCTCGCCATTCTGGTTGGTTCCACCCAGGATATTGATGTTGCGGGCCTTGGCGCTAACGATACCTGCAGTCACAGTACTAGTGAGATCAAACGGATTTCCCACGGCAATCACCCACTGACCAATACGCACCTCATCGCTGTTACCCCAAGTGATGGCGGGCAAATTGCCTTCATCAATTTTCAGCACAGCGATATCTGTGCTGGGATCACGACCTACTAGTGTTGCTTCGTATTCCTTGTTGTTGTTGAGCGTGACGGTGAGCTTCTCCACTCCTTCCACCACGTGATTATTGGTGATGATGTACCCATCGTTACTGATAATTACCCCCGAACCGGAAGCACTTTGCACTTGCGGTTGCTGACGGTAACCAAAGAAATCCGACCATGGATTGTAGGCCGGTTGCATCGTCGTGGTGGTCTTCACGTGAACCACCGTATTCACCGTTCGTTCGGCGGCCATACTGAAATCGCCTGCAACTTCCGGCGCCAGTGAAGCAAAAGAGGCACTGTAGTCTGCAGTGTTGACCGGTTCATTCCATTGAGCTTTGGGAGATGTTTCAAAAAAGAGGCGGTAGGTTCCCAACGCCATTACTCCGCCTGCAAAGGCCATAGCCACTAACAAGAAATTCCGTTTCATAGGTCTAAGCAATATTGTTTACGTTAAAAATGCGATTCAAAATTAGAAACGCTGCAGCTTGAATTCATTGCACACGCGCTGTAAAATTGTGTTAAGCCTTCTTTTGATAGCACGACACATTGAGAGAAGTCAACCGTTTTTCATCCGTCCATGAACCGAACTATTTTCGCGCTGTTTAAAGAGGACATGCAAACACGGCTCTACATTTTTGGAATCACAATCAGCTTGCTCTTCATGCTCGTTTCGTGTGAAAAAGAAATCACGGTTGACCTGCCGCAAGCCGAGCGCAAAATTGTGGTGGAGGGTACAATTCTTCCTGGTGAATTTCCGTTGGTCATTCTCACCTGGACGCAAGGTTACTTCGAACCAACCGATGCCAATTCACTGCAGAATCTATTTGTACACGATGCGAATGTTACCATCAGCGATTCTGAAAACTCATTCGAACTCACTGAGTTTTGCACTAGCGCCGATACTGCACTATTGGCAATTGCCTCACAGGCTCTGGGCATTTCAGTGGAAAGTCTTCAAGCACTTAATCTATGCCTCTACACCAACTTCAATCTTCGGGGTGAAGTGAATGAAACCTATCGCATTTCCATCACGAAAGATGACCATTCAATAACGGGAGAAACCAAGATACCCGGCCTTGTTTATCTCGATACCGTATTCTTCGACATCCTTAATCCTCAGGTACAGGACACACTGGGAATTTTATTTGGTCGCCTCACAGACCCCGACACTACGGGCAACGCATACCGCTGGTTTACTAAACGAATCAATCACTACAGCAATTCGGTTCCTGATGAAGAACTGCGCGGCCGTCAGAAAGACTTGAATTTCATTGCTCCTTTCGGCTCGGTGTACGACGATACCTTCTTCAATGGGCTTTCGTTTGAATTCGCCTATCCACGCGGCATTGAATCCAATTCCAATA
>JBKCDO010000221.1:0-22415 GCA_046304755.1 Flavobacteriales bacterium | reverse complement strand
CTTCCAAACTCAACACATTGGTGTAGCCGTAACGCATCAATTGTGTGACCACAGCTTCGGAGCGTCGCCCCGATTTACAATGAATAACAACGGGTATGTCTTTTTGAATGGAATCCAGGCGTTGCATGATCTCCGCCATTGGAATGTGTTCACCGCCAATAGAGCAAATTTCCACTTCGTAATCTTCGCGAACATCAATGAGCTGGTGCTCTTTATGTTCTTTGCGCCATTGCTGTAATTCAGCGCATGAGAGTGTATTCATAATTACGACTTGAATTTATTCACGATGGTTTCCGGCAGTGGATCAAAGAAGGTGTCACCGCGCAAACCCAGACGCAAACACTCCAGCGGAATCACTTCATTTTCGGCAATGTTACCCAGGTTCACGTTGGCCCCGAATTGCTTGATGAAATAAACTTGCTGAGGTTTTTTAGGTGCTTCCCACAAGATGTCTTCAGGATTCACATTTTTGATAATCTTATTGATCAATAACACGTGCGCCTGACCATTGGGGCGATAGATACCCACGGTTCCGCTTTCTCTGGCTTCGGCAATAACCTTCCATGAACCGGCACTTAGCTCATGCTGCATCATTTTTATCCAACGCGCCGGTGAGATGAGTATGCCTTCTTCCTTCGAACCAACTTCAGAGAGCACCTTGTAATCTTTCGCAAACTGACGAATGACCTCACATTTCTTATCGTGCGCAATGCTCATGCTTCCGTCAGAAATTTCCACAGTATCCAAGCCCAATCCATCAATGTACTTCTTGTAATCGTCCATTTGATTGCGGACATAAAAGGCCTCGAATAAGGTGCCGCCGACATAGACACGAATATTAGCTTTTTTGTAAAGCTTGACTTTCTCTTTGACATTGGCAGCAAAGGCTGAGGTGCCAAATCCGAGCTTGACGATATCGACCTGATCGCCCGCGCTGTCAATTAAATCTTCGGCCTGACGAAGGCTCAACCCTTTATCCATGACCATGGTAAGGCCATGATTGCGATTTTTTTTAGTGCGTTCAGGAAGGTGCTTTAATTTGAAGTTCATGTTCAATCGTGAGAATAGGGTGGTGCAAATATGCAAATTATACCTGCATGAACGCTTATGACGTCATGCACGCGTTTGTGCTCGAAGGGTTCACTGCAGCAATTGCTTGCGCAAATCAACGTAGAGCAAATTGTTTTTTATTTCAGGATAATATTCCTCCAAATCATTCAAGCCTTCCGGTTGACGCATCGCCATGCGAAACATTAACTCTTCGCCTTCTTGTTTGCTGCCTGATTGAAGGAGGTAGGCCACTTGTCTAAATCCGAGATCATTGCTCTGCGGACAATGTTGCCATCCTGTATTGAGGATACTCAGCGCTTTGTCATATTCACCGCGCATGAAGAAAATATCGGAATAGTCCATCCACAGATCCTCGTTCTCAGGGAATCTGCCGATGATGCTCACGGCAATCGATTCTGCTTCATCGATGCGCTGGAGCTTCTTTAAAAATTCAATTTGAAAAAGGTAGTAGTCAGGATTCTCAGGTTCAATTTCAATAGCTCGCTGGATGAACCCTAACGCATCCGATGTCTTACCCATTAAATCCATCGTGATGCCAATACCAAGGAAAGCGTCTGAATAAAATTCATCCACTTGGATACTCTTGCGATAATAGAATAACGCTTTGTCGTATTGATTCAATTTCTCGAAGCACTCACCGATGTGACAGTAGACGGGCGCCTGCGCAGGTTCATAGGCGTATGTTTCCTCAAACACCTGCACGGCGTCTTGATAACGCTCCATCTTAAATAACGTGTGCGCTTTGTTGTAGTAAGCCGGCGTAAAGTCTTCTTGAATGGCGAGACAATAATCATAACACTCCAACGCTTGCTCCAACTGACCAATCTTTTGATAGGCATTAGCCAAATTGTACCAGGCAGGAAAAGAAAACGGATGCGATTCTAAAAACTGTTGGTAGTATTCAATGGCTTCCGCAGAGCGATCGTTGATGTCGAACACATAAGCCAGTTCATAGAGCAGAACTTCGTTCTCCGGGCGCTTGGTAATCGCTTCTTGAAGTATCTCTTGCGCTTTATCAAAGCGTTGCATATTTTCATACTCCAGCGCAATCTCCAGATAAATATCGTCGGTGTATTCACCCGAACCTAGTGAGAGCGCCTTGCGCAACAATTGAATGGCTTTTGCGTGTTCGCGCTGCTGACTATAGATAGAAGCCAAGGTCAACAGTACTTCCTCATTAGCATCCAAACGCTCCAGTTTTTTGAGTTGCTTGAGTGCTTTGGTGAGATGACCGAGTGCAGTAAGAATTTGTGCCTCACGCAGCATCAGCGTCATATTTTCCGGGAAGAGACTGTAGGCATATTCGATGGCGCGAAGCGCAAATGGAAACTGATTCTGCTCGCTATAAAAATCGATAATCTCTTCGAACTGATCAATGTCGAAATAATACGATGCGTTTTCGGAAAGCATCTGCTCAAAGCGATGCACAAGATCAATGGCATTGCCATTGTCCCGCTGATCATCATTCATGTGCATAGCCATTGGTCCAAGAATTAGTTACCTACAAAAGTAAGTCAGAATAATACCGTACCTAATCCCCGCAGCAAGAAAAAATCAATATTTGAATACGTAGTAAATCAGCTTGACCAATTCATTGTTGGTCATGATCAGACCCTCTTCACTTTTCCACCAATTGTGGTCATTATAGTCGATTGCAGTGGCACCGTGAAAGTTGATTCGAATACCGGCATCCTCGAACTTATCCTCGAATACCATACGAACTCGCCTCATGTGAAAGGCACTGGAAATGATAGTTATGTTATCCACACTGTGAGCTTTACACCATTGAAGGATTTCGTTTGACTCATCTTGCGTGCTGTGGGCCGAGGAAAGTGTGTCAATGGCTTCAGCCGGAACACCGTTGTGTATCATCCAGTGGCGGGTGAGCTCGCATTCCAGCATCATGGTATCCAAACACATAATTTGGTAGGGATAATTGCCACCTGTGGTGATGAATTGTTGTTCAGGAAATTGATGCCGGAGTTCAACAGCGGATAGACCGCGCTCAAAACTATTCCCTCCCAAGACAAAACACATTTCCGTCTGAGCGGCCGGATCCGTTGCGTTGAGCCACCGACCAATTCCGCGAAGCATTGGCTTGAGACTTATCGCAAAAATCACAATAAACACAGCTAGATAAACCGAGATACGGATCGTGCGCTTTTGCCAGAGAGTTTTCATGTTTCGATAATGGTTAACCATGGCGCAATGAGTTGATCAATGCGCAATGAGTCGTCGCAGAGGTTAATTGTCATCAGCGCACGCCGGGCATTTTCCAGACTCGTACGCTCTACGGTGAAGTCATAATTCCATTGAGTGTCCGAAAGCCATTTGCGCGCTTCCGGAAGTGTCATATCAAAGCGCTTACTCAATGCAATCGCACTGTGATTGTCTTGTTTGAATGCAATACACTCCAGATTCATTAACTCCAACAACCGCAGGATGGCGTCTTTTTTTGTGCGCAAAGATTCCTCGCTTACCACCAACAAAAAACTACTCCAAGGAGCGGAAAATTCCCCCACTTGTTTCAGCTCCCCGCTTTTCACATGAGGTCGTGTCATGAATTTTTCCCAATAGAAAAAAGATGTTTCATGTGCTTTGAGCGATTGAACCGCACCATGAAGACTGTGAACAGTGCTGAAGTTCTTTTCAGAAAGAGAAAGACTGCGTTCTTGCGCGTGAATCATCGACATCAGATGAGAGCCTGATCCAAAACGCGAGATAGCGATAGGTAATCGCTGCACATCATCTTCGAAATCAAACCCCGAATCAGCAGCTGTATAAATGCCCCACACCAGCGGCGTGTCGATGTACACTTTCGCAATCTTTGCCTGAAGCCCTGCGCAGGCTGCAGCCATAAATCCCTCCGTCAAAAGAATGCCGATATCGAGCGCGTTATTTTTAAGCGCCTCGGTCATTGCGCCCGTTCCGCCGGCATACATCGTCCAGGATAAATCGATGTTGACGCTTGAAAAAATATCACGCTCTGCCGCACGCTGCCAGGGCAAATTGAAATGTTCAGGAACACCTCCTACACGAATATGTACCTTCTCATTCATGGACTTTAATTTCAAGCAATGTGCGATTAATAAGTGCCTGCGCGCTTGCGCAACAGCCATTCTCCTGAAAGCAGCGCAATAATGAGAAAGGCAATCCACTTCACATTGATCAATTCATTGAGCTGTTTGTTTTCATAAGCTACCGATACGACCTCTTTCATGGATTGAATGCGTTCGGTGAGTTCATTCATACTGGTTGGGTAAACCATGACACCGTTGTTTTCGCGCGCGAATTGCGCCAGCAAATTGTGATCGGCAATCGTATTCACATACTCGAGCTGCAAGGCATTTACACTGAATTCACCACGTTCATTGAGTACAACACCGTCGCTTGTTGTGGTCGCTTCATAGCGATACTGTCCAACGGGTAATTTGCCGGCGTTGAGTTGATAGACACTTCCTTTCGGAGAGAAAAGATAACTGAACGATTCCCCCGCATCGTTCGTTATGCGCATAGCAATTTCGCGATCAGCGATAGCCTCATAACTCGCATTGTAGAGTTCTGCGTTGAATACAACGTCCTGCGTCGATGAGAAATCATGGTCACTCGTAACACGGAATAAACTTCGATCATCTTTCGATGCTAAATACTGCACACACTTGACGAGTAATTCATTGAAAGCATCGTGTGATTCCGTTTGCTGAAACGCTGTCATGCGCCAGCGCCAGAGACCCTCTCCCGCTATTAATCCAAACTTGATGTCATTCACCGTGTTGAATCCAATGAGCGGTTTGGATGTGGCAATATTTCCGACTTGTTGGGTGATTAGCGGTTGTATACCATTGCTGAAATTGAAGTCGCCAAATGGAACTTGCAGTGGAGGCAGCGTGCGAATTAACCCTTGCAATTTTGGATCAACGAGAAAAAGAGTGAACCCTTCTTTGTACGCTGCACTAATATCTGTTGAATTGTTTTTATAGTTACCTAAACTCCATCCGGTTTGCAGTGCATTGAAGGCATTGAAATCAGTGTTGGAACCCCATATGAAAAGAGCAGGTATTTTTTTCTCTAGTGCTGCCGTAATGATGCTGCTTCCTAATTGACCCAAAGCAGGAAGTTGATGATAGATGATTAAACTGTAATCGTCAACCTTACCATTAAAATCTTTCACCAGTCGCACATCCGTGCGATAGCTTTCATTGGAAGAAATGGCTTCGCGCAGTGCGTTCAAATCAGGGTGCGGTGCTTGAGCGAGAATGAGAACTTTTTGGCGGCTATCCAACACATCAATGAACACTTCACGCGTGTTATTGGCAAAGGTGATTTCATTGCTGATGCGACTGAGTGAAATGGTGTAGCGTTGCAAGCCAATCTCACCGGCTTCCAGTGTGAGCGGCAACGTGTGAAACGAACGCTCACCATTGAAGACAATCGTTTGAGTGAAGACGGAAGAACCTTTTCTAGAAACCGTCACTGTAGCAGATTCTCCGGAAGCTTTTCTTCCCTCAATAGTTATTTCTAAGGGAAAACGATTTCCCAAGTAGGCAAGTCGATTCACCGCAACATCGGCTATGAGTGCATCTTTATGCACGGTAGTATCACCAAGCGCAATCGTGAATATCGGCGCATTCATTTTCTCGTAAGCATAAACGGGATTACTACCGCGATTGTAAAGTCCGTCCGAAGCCACGATAACTGCGCCCAGGTTTCGTCCGGAAAAACGAGTGGTGATTTCTTCCTGAAGACTGGAAAAATCTGTGTATTCATCGCTGTAATTGATGGAATCCAATCCCTCTTTCACGCCATCACCGAATGTGAATGTGCGCACATCGTAATCACTGCCAAACGAAGAGGCGAGCTGTTTCAGTTGTTCAAGGTATGCACCGCGATACAACGTGGAATCTGCGCCAACATTCAACGATGAAGAATTGTCTTGCGCAATAACGATGATGGGTTTTTCGACTTCGCGCTCGATGGTTTTGATCAGTGGCTTTAAGAGAAACAGACACAATAAGCTCACGCATGCGAAGCGAAGAACGCCAAGCAATGTAGCGAGCGGTGTGCCGTAGGTGCGATTGAATCGGTCACGGAAATACAAAGCACCTGCGTAGATGACGCCTGCCATGAGGCAGAAGAGCATTAACCAGGAAGGTGCTTGTGTAATAATTGACATGCTCGAGGATTAAGAATTACATCAACATGCCGCCGCAAACATGAAGTGTCTGACCGGTGATGTAGGCACTCATTTCTGAGGCTAAAAACAACGTAGCCTGTGCAACATCTTCCGTAGTTCCACCGCGCTTCAACGGAATCGCGTTGCGCCATTCCTGTACCGTTTTTTCATCCAGTGCGCCGGTCATTTCAGTTTCGATAAACCCGGGTGCAATCGCATTGCAGCGAATATTGCGAGAACCTAATTCTGCCGCCACACTCTTGGTGAATCCAATGATACCTGCTTTCGATGCTGCGTAATTCGCTTGTCCTGCATTGCCTTTCACGCCCACGACAGAGCTCATGTTGACGATGCTTCCGGACTTTGCCTTGAGCATCGGTTTGATAACCGCTTTAGTGAGATTGAAAACAGATTTTAAATTCACACGCATCACTTCATCCCATTGCTCTTCGCTCATGCGCATGAGCAATGTGTCACGTGTGATACCGGCATTGTTGACGAGAATGTCAACCGTGCCGAAGTCAGCCACGACCTGATCGATAAGGGCTTGCGCAGCATTGAAATCAGCCGCATCACTTTTGTACCCTTTGGCTACACCGCCTTTTGCAGCAAGCTCGGCTTCAAATGCCCGTGCTTTCTCTTCACTGCTCGCGTAAGTGAAAACAACTTTCGCCCCTTGTTCAATGAATTTTTCGGCGATTCCTTTTCCGATACCGCGCGAAGCGCCGGTGATGATAGCTACTTTACCCTCGAGGATTTTCATGTGTGTGTTGATTTGTGATCAAGCGTCAAATATACAGGCCACAGCCCATGCAGCCTTAAGCTCTTTTTCTGAGCGATGTGATAAAAATTGCTAAGCGTGTGTGGCTTATAAATCGGCAGCTTCGGCGATGAGCTCGGCGACATCTTTTACTACGATGTTGTTTTCCTGCTCAAAGTGTTTCACACCATCTGTCATCATGGTGTTGCAAAAAGGACAACCGGCCGCAATCACTGTGGCCTGGGTTTCCAGTGCATCTTCCGTACGTTCTATGTTGACTTCTTTGTTGCCTGGTTCTGCCTCTTTGAACATTTGTGCACCACCTGCACCGCAACATAAACCATTGGCGCGACTGCGTTTCATTTCAACCAGCTCTGCATCGAGTTTGCGAATGAGCTCCCGTGGAGCCTCGTATTCATTGTTGCCACGACCTAAATAACACGGATCATGGAAGGTGATTTTTTTGCCCTTGTAACTTCCTCCGCCTTCTAGACGAATGCGACCTTCTGCGATAAGTTGTTGCAGTAATTGTGTATGATGCAGTACTTCGTAAGTGCCTCCTAACGCGGGATATTCATTCTTCAACGTGTTAAAGCAATGAGGACAACCGGTGACGATTTTCTTCACTTCATAGCCATTCAGCACTTGAATGTTTTGCATGGCCATCATTTGAAATAGAAATTCATTTCCCGCTCGTTTCGCAGGGTCGCCGGTGCAACTTTCTTCTTGCCCAAGTATCGCAAAAGAGACTTGACAATGATTCAGAATCCGTGCAATGGCTTTGGTGATTTTCTTCGCGCGGTCATCGAAACTTCCGGCACATCCAACCCAAAACAATACCTCAGGAATCTCTCCTGTGGCAAGGCATTCAGCCATTGTTCTTACGTTAAGTTCACTCATTCGTTTTGTTTTTTTTCAACGCACTCAATCCATTATTTCATTAGTTATCGATCAACTGCTTGCGTTTAATATTCGCCACTCGCCACTCGTCACTTATCACTAAACACTTGTATCGTCATTTCCTTTTCTACCAGGTCTGTAAACTTCCCTTCGAACCGAGTGGCGCGTACCATGTGGTTGTCAATCCAATGATAATTTCCACCACGCGGCTTTCCGAAGATGATACCGTGATAACGGAATCCATGTTTGTTCAACCAGGCTTCTGTCACCTCACGATGTGCTTCGGTTCGAGAAGTGAAAAAGTAAATCACGTGTCCTTCGTCAAACCACTGATTGCACTTCTGAAGTGCGTCGGGATAAACACCGGCATCCTCCATGCGCTCAGGTTCTTCGTTGGGTATGTCTTCGCCAATGGTCCCATCAATGTCGATGAGAAAGTTTTTCATACCGGCAGGCAGTATCGGCGAAATTCGCTTGCCGTCTTCGTGTGCGTCTAATAGTGTTGTCATTGCTGATGAGAATTAAAAAAGGTAAAGGAGTAACTCTGATGCTGCAGCACAGCGCCATCTTTAATGGCTGTGCGAAATGACGAAGAATCATTGTTTCCTCACGTTGCATTTCAGAATTCCCGATCAGTTATTTGTCCAGTTGGCGCGGTCCGCAGCACTCATTGCCCATGGTGCACCATTGTTTTCAATGTTGTTAAACATCACCGTTATGCTCTCCGGAGATTTACTTTCTTCCATAATTAGATAACGGCGCAAGTCAATAATAATCTCCAGTGGATTAATGTTCACCGGACAAGCATTCGTGCATGCATTGCAGGTTGTGCATGCCCATAGTTCTTCTTCGCTGATGTAATCGCGCAGGAGTGTTTTTCCATCGTCTTGCCACTGTCCTCCGCAAGTGTCGATTTTCTTGCCCACCTCTTCCATGCGATCGCGCGTGTCCATCATGATCTTGCGAGGCGACAATAATTTTCCGGTTTGATTGGCCGGACATTCCGATGTACATCTTCCGCATTCGGTACAGCTGTAAGCGTTCATCAAATTCACCCACGACAAATCAAAAACATCCTTTGCTCCAAATCGAGTGGGAGTGCCATCCGAAGGCGGTGGAGGTAAACTTGGATCTAACATCAACTTGACCTCATTGGTCACCGATTGCAAATTGTCAAACGAGCCTGCAGGTTGAAGCTTCGAATAAAACGTGTTGGGAAATGCAAGAATGATGTGCAAGTGTTTGGAATACGTCACATACACGATGAAGGCAAAAATGCCGATGATGTGAAACCACCAGCAGCTGCGTTCAATGAGCACAAGCGAATGGTCTGTCAGGCCGTCCAACGCAGGAACTATGATTGAAGAAATTGGAAAACTACCGGCGCTGATGTAATGGTCTACTGCCCGCTGCTGTAATATCGAATCACAAGCGTTCATGGTTAGAAAGGCAGACATCAACAGAATTTCGACTATCAGAATGAGGTTCGCATCCGTGCGCGGCCAACTCGTCATTTCGCGCATCCAGAAACGCTTGAGCTTGAGTAAATTTCTGCGTGATAGAAAAACGACACAGGCTACTAAAACCAGAAACGCAAGTACTTCGAAACTTCCAATTAAGAAATCATAGAAACCACCCAGAAAAGAGAACAAGCGGTGATGTCCCGTGAGCCCGTCGAGCACTATTTCCAGTAATTCAATATTGATGATGATGAATCCGGCATAAATGATTAAGTGCATGAAGGCCGCCAGCGGACGAGTGAACATCTTTCCTTGTCCCAAAGCAACACGAGCCATGGTTCCCCAGCGCTCGGAAGAGTCGCCGTCGATGGTCACATCTCTTCCCAACAAAATATTTCGACGAACAAATTGAAAGCGCTTAAAAGCGAAATAGGAGGTGACGCCCAGAAGAACAACAAACAGTATTTGTGCAATCATAAAGGAGATGCTTCATCATTGGAAGCGCCTCAAAACTACATCGAAATGCCTTAAGCAATGAAGGCTGTTAAACCATTTTTTCACGGGGATTTTCAACCTTAGACATGCGCCAAACTCGGACTGCCTGCAAAGAGCGGACGCTCCTGCATAAAGGCGTTCACCGAATTGCGCACTTGAGTAATCGCCGCCGCATCATTGCGTTGCATGAGCGTGCGGTCGATGAAATCAGCCAATACTTCCATATCAGCCTCAATCAAACCGCGTGTCGTTATGGCCGGCGTGCCGATGCGAATTCCACTGGTCACCATCGGTGATTTGTCATCATAGGGAACCATGTTTTTGTTCACCGTAATATCTGCCTGAATCAACGCCGCATCCGCCTCTTTTCCGCTGATGCCCTTGTTGCGCAGGTCAATCAGGAAACAATGGTTATCGGTTCCTCCACTCACGATTTGATAGCCGCGGTCAACAAGCGCAGAGCTCAGCGCATGTGCATTGCGAATGACTTGTTCTCCATAGGTTTTGAACGCCGGTGAAAGTGCCTCTCCAAAAGCAACAGCCTTAGCGGCAATGACGTGTTCCAGCGGTCCACCTTGCATACCCGGAAACACGCCGCTGTCGAGCAACGACGACATCATGCGCAATTCACCTTTCGGCGTGGTCATGCCAAACGGGTTTTCGAAATCCTTTCCCATCATGATGACACCACCTCTCGGTCCACGCAATGTTTTGTGTGTGGTAGTGGTTACGATATGACAATGCTGTAGCGGATCATTCAGAAGTCCTTTGGCAATAAGCCCTGCAGGATGGGATATGTCAGCAAGCAACAGCGCCCCAACGCTGTCTGCAATTTCACGGAAGCGTTTGTAATCCCAATCGCGACTGTACGCAGAAGCGCCGCAAATCAGCATCTTGGGCTTCTCTTTTTGCGCAATTGCCTCGACCACATTCATATCGATGCGTCCGCTTTCGCGATCCACACCATAGAAAGTTGCACGGTATAATTTACCCGAGTAATTCACCGGTGAACCGTGGGTCAAATGTCCACCTTGCGAAAGATCCAAACCGAGAATGGTATCTCCGGGCTTCAAACAAGCGAGCATTACTGCGCTGTTGGCGTTAGCCCCTGAATGCGGCTGCACATTCGCCCAAGCCGCACCAAACAACTCTTTCAAGCGGTCGATGGCCAGTTGCTCTACTGCGTCCACTACTTCACAACCTCCGTAATAACGCTTGGAAGGAAGTCCCTCGGCGTACTTATTCGTCAGCACACTTCCCATGGCACGCATAACCTCCTCACTGACAAAATTCTCAGAGGCGATTAATTCAATACCGTGCTGTTGGCGTTTGAATTCACGCTCGATTAATTGGAATACTGCCGTGTCTTTCATGGTGGAATTTTTAGAGTTGCGAATGTAAGACTTTCAATCATGCACAAAAAGTCTAAACCTGTTCAATGGTTTGGTGTAAATCGTAATTTTGACCACATTCCTTCCGGTATTTAAACATGATTCAAAAATTACTTCTGTCAATTATCCTTGTTGTTTTCTGTACAACTCATTATCGGAGTCAAACACCGGTTTCAGTCAAAGTGACCGGACTCCAGGCGCCAACGGTCACTATGATTGTTGAGTATTTCGGTGAGGACAACTGGAAAAATCTGCAAGTCATTAAAGACCCGCAAAACGGTACTTACGCCGACAAGGTGCGCTTTCCACACAATGGCCAGTATCGCTTTCGCTTTTCCAGCGACCCCAAGCGCTGGTTTGAATTTCTATTCGTGAAGGAAGATATGCCGGCTGAGGGAATCAACCTGACGGTGGATTATGCGCAGCTCAAGGGACAAGTCATGAAGCTGCATGACTCACCGGAGCAAAACGCATATCTTGAGTTAATCACTGCATTTAATACGGTGAGCATGAATCGAGATTCGCTCGATCGCTTCGGATTGGCCTATCAGCAACGAGAACAGGATTATGCTAAACTGTGCCAGGATGTTGCGGCTCGCTTTCCGCAAACGTGGACGGCGACATTGCTTTGTAAAGTCACGCCGGCTCCGCTCTACGACGGTAATCCGGAGTTCGCCCAAAACCCCGATTCATTGATGAAATTTATCTCGATGAATGCCTTTAAAGGCGCAACGCTTAATCATCCCGATTTGCTCAATCACATGGCATTCGTGCGCCGCATGAATGTGACCTATCTCTATTTTGAAAAAAACAAACTGCCTGAGCCGTACATTGATTTATTGATGAAAAAAGCATTGGTCAGTGAATCGATGACAACGTACATGTTCAAGTTCTTGTTGGATAAAATGATTTCTTTTCGCAACGAGCCGGGCTTAAGTTACCTCATCACCTGGTATGCGGATGATTGCACTGAAGAAGGACATATGGAGGAGAACACCCGCAACCTGCTGTTGGCATTGGAGAATTGCAAGCCCGGAAAAACCATCGAAATGCTCACGCTGCCTGATGTTAACGGAAAGATGCATTCAATGAAAAAGACGATAGCGGAGAACAAAATAACCATCATTCTTTTCTGGCGAGCCAACTGTTCACACTGCAAAGAGTTTGAACCAAAACTGGAAGAATTCTATGCGCAGTATCATGACAAGGGGCTTGGTGTTTATGCAATTGGCACTGACAAAACGCAAGAGGAGTGGGCTGTACAGGATAAGCTGAATGATTCTCCCTGGACGAGCGTCTTTTTGCCATTCGATCAGCGTAAGGATTTTAATAAGCGCTTTCCGGTACCAAGCACACCTGCGCTGCTTGCTGTGGATCAAAAGGGAGTGGTCGTCAAGCGACTCATCACTCGCAGCAAAATTGAAAGCGAAATCAAAGAAATGCTCGGTCTATGAATCTTCTCGCGCAGGAAACGAGTCCGTATCTCCTGCAGCACAAGGACAATCCCGTGCATTGGCATGCCTGGAATGACAAGGCGTGGCAGCGTGCTCTATCCGAACAAAAACTTGTTCTCGTTTCTATAGGTTACAGCGCTTGTCATTGGTGCCATGTCATGGAGCATGAAGTGTTCGAAGATTTTGAATGCGCGGAGTTCATGAATATGCATTTTGTCTGTATCAAGGTTGATCGCGAGGAACGACCCGATGTGGATAGTTGGTATATGGACGCGGTGCATTTGATGGGAAGCCAGGGCGGATGGCCGCTGAATGTATTCACCTTGCCCGATGGCCGACCGATTTTCGGAGGTACTTATTTCCCAAAAATGAAGTGGCTGGATGTGCTGGAAAAGCTGACTGAGGCGTTTCAACAATCGCCGGCACACATGCACGAATATGCTGACAAGCTTGGTGAAGCACTTCATCAACTCAATCGCCAAGAGATGGTCGAGCATGAAGCTTCGTATAGTCTCGAGGCAGTTGACGCGCTGGTTGAAACTTGGTCGAAATACTGGGATACTGAACTTGGAGGAATGCGCAGAGCACCCAAGTTTCCGATGCCGAATAACTGGGAATTCCTGTTACAGTATGGTCATTTTCGAAAGGATGATTCAGCACTGAGGCAAGTGAAAACAACACTCACGAAAATGGCCCTAGGCGGCATTTACGATCAGCTTGGCGGAGGCTTTGCGCGTTACAGCGTGGATGCCGTTTGGAAAGTGCCGCATTTCGAGAAAATGCTCTACGACAATGCTCAGTTGCTGAGCGTCTATGCTCAAGCATATCGTAAGTTCAAGGAGCCATTGTACAGCGAAGTCATCGATCAAACAATTGCGTTCATTCATGCGGAATGGAAAGCCCCCAACGGATTGTATTATGCGGCCTTGGATGCTGACAGCGAAGGCCAGGAGGGGAGGTACTATGTCTGGACGGAAGCAGAAATTGAGGCCATCGCCGGTGAGGATGCTGCTTGGGTAAAAGATTATTTCTCCATCAATAAGGAAGCTTACTGGGAACACGGGAATCAAATTTTGCTGCGAACCCGGAATGATGCGGATTGGTTGGCACAAGCGGGCGAAGAAGCTGCATATCGAAAACAACGGCTTCCGGTGATTAAGGCGGCATTGCTCGATAATCGGTCACATCGAATCAAACCAGGACTTGACGATAAATGCATCGCTTCATGGAACGCCTTTCTGGTTACGGCTTTTTTTGAATGCGCGAAATGCCGGGGAAAACATGAACTCGTAGAACACGGCGAGTTATTGTTGAAGGCTATTGAAACAGAACTTGTTGTTGATGGTTTGGTGCTACATGCTCTCACGAAGAATGTGCGCAGTCAAACGATTTTGTTGGATGATCAGGTAGCCTATGTGGAGGCTTTAATCGCTGCGTTTGAATTGACGGGAAAGGAAGTTTATCTGACCAAGGCGACCCATTTCATGGACCGCACACTACAGCGTTTTCAATCACCCAACGGAACGCTATTGCAAACACGGTTAACGGATTCAACTGAAGTTATTGGTCACAAATGCGAGGTACAGGATAATGTGATTCCCGCGGCCAATAGCATCGCATGCAAGTCGTTGATTCGCCTGGCTGCCTTGACTGATGACAATGAATTCAAGCAAAGGGCGCAGGATATGCTTCATGCGATTTGGCCTCAATTGGATTTCGCAGGCAGTTATAGTAATTGGCTGCAATGCTCGTTACTCTTGCTCGCGCCATCAAGTGAGGTTGCTGTTTGCGGGCCGGAAGCACCGTCGTTGTTGCATCGATTGTTGGAAGACTATCATCCTGTGATGACCTTTGGGGCATCAACAACGGAAAGTGAATTGCCGCTATTCAAAGGCAGATATAACAACAGAACAGCGGTCTATGTTTGCCGAAATAAAACGTGTGCTCCGCCCGTTTTTCGCGTCGAAGATGTAAGGTTATGAGGATAGGATTTATTCAGAAGATGTGTTCGCTACGGCTGAGTCTTTTGGCTTCGGCAGTGTTCGTATTGATGCTGTTTGATACAGCCAATGCGCAGTTGATTGACAATCGAAACGGTAATGCGTTCAACGAAGAGATGTTTTTCAACCAGCAATTTTTATGGCTGAATAAAATCCGAACCATAACCGCACAGGTCAGTGTGAAGCGCCCGAATCGAGCGATTGAAATCAGACCCGATATGGCTGTTTATCGCTTCAACGAAGTCGGACTCATGACGAGAATGGATAAAGTCAGTTCGATTAAAAACCTTGTCGATAGTCTCACCATTCAATTCAAGCGAAATGACTTGGGAAGTGTGGCTCTGCGCGAGGAAACCGGCACGCGCGGTTATTACAGCACAGGTTACGTTTACGACGATCGTGGAAAAATTATTCGCGTTGAATACGGTACCGCGGAGAACATCTCCACACAAAAGGGTAAACTCGAGCCCGGGCGCACCGTAACCATCAATTCAGAATCCATGATTTGGACGGAACAGGACAATGGGACCTTGCGCAAAAGTGTCTACAACAATTATGGATTGCACTATGCCAACTGGACGATAGTGAAAAACCCCAAAGGATTTGTGGAATCAGAAACAGAGGAACTCATTATGAGCGGTCGAACCAAGACGAAAACGTATACCTACAACGAGCACGGCTGGATTTCACAGATTGAATCATCAGACAACATGTCATCCGGTAAAAAAGCGCAGACCTTTCGTTATGATGCGCTGGGCAACGTGCAAAAGGTCGAGTATTTCGATGGAAAGAAGATGAATCGGGAGATTGAAGTGCTGTACACCTCTACCATGCTTGTGGAAGCTTTTCTCGATCATGATCTTGAAACAGGCGACATTGCAATTACGAAATTCACTTACGAATACTACAAATAACCATGAATGGATTGCTGCGAGTGATACTTGTGATGCTATGCTTCATGGCAATGGAGAACGTAGCTTTTGCCCAACGAAAGCAAAAGGAGTCCAATAAAGTCACTCCGGCTTCAGCGAAAAAAAGGGAGCTTGGAGCCATGGAACAAAAGCAGGCCGATTACCGCTCCAGGAAGGACCATCATTTCGAGTCTCAGGATAAGGCCACGCGCAAGCGAATGAAAAAGACCTTGAAGAGAGCTGAGCGCCACTCATGGGGAAATCGCGCCCCGTGGTACAAACGGTGGTTTCGCCGAAAGGGGCGTTGATTCCGCACAAACACCACATTTTCAGTGGTTTGTGATTCCGTTAAAAAAAAGTTTGCACGTTTTAAGAAATCCGTTGTTCTTTGCGAGCCTTTAGGGTAAGCCACGACATCGTTGTAATACGATCAAGAGTCGTTATTGTTACCTAAATTTTGACTTGTTTAACACACTTTAATCCGTCTGCTATGCAGAGAAAGTTTTACGCACTGATTGCATTGTTTTTCCTTACCACTGCCGCTTGGGCGCAAACGAATTCCGGTTCGTTGAAAGGAAAAGTTGTCGACAAGGACACCAAGGAAACCCTTCCCTTTGTGACCGTAATCGTTTATCTCAACGGAAACACCGTTAATGGTGGAACTACGGACATCGACGGCGAATACTCCGTGAAGCCCCTTGAACCCGGAACATACGACGTGTCATTTCAGTTTGTAGGCTATCAGCCACAAACCATCAAGGGTGTTGTTGTCAAAGGCGGTAAAATCACCCCGTTGGATGCCGAAATGATGCAAGGTGCAGAGCTCGGAACAGTGGAGGTTTTTGACTACAAAGTGCCTCTTATCGATAAAGATGGTGGTTCTTCCGGAGGAACAATCACACGTGAAGACTTGAAGAACATGCCAAGTCGTTCGGTTACAGGTTTGGCCCAAACTGTTGCAGGTGCAACGGATACCGGTAACGGTATTTCGATCCGCGGTGCGCGTGAAGGATCAACCTGGATTTACATCGATGGTATCAAAGTGCGCGGCTCATCAGCGCTTCCAAAGTCAGCGGTAGAAGAAATCTCAGTAATCACAGGTGGTATTCCCGCGAACATCGGTGACGCAACCGGTGGTGTAATTAATGTAAGCTTACGGAATGCATCGGCTAAATACACCGGTGGTGTAGAAGCCATCACATCGGGTTTCCAGGTAGGCGATAAAGTGGTGGGTCTTGATCATTACGGTTACAACCTTTTCGAGGGCTCACTTTCAGGTCCGCTCTTGTTCTCGAAGGATGAAAAGGGTGAACGTGGACGTCCGCTTCTGGGCTTCTTCGTTTCCGGAAACTACACGGATATCGTTGATGGTGCTCCCCAATATGGTGGTGTTATGCGCATGAAGGAGTCTGTTCGTCAGGATTTGTTGACAAATCCGATTCGTGCCAACATCAGTGAATCAGGAGAGGCCTCAGGTGTCTTGTACAACGCCGACTTCCTTACTCCTGATGACTTTGAAACTACCATGACTCGCATGAACGCTCGCAATCGTTCAGCTAACATGGTTGCTAAAATTGACGTTAACACTTCCGAGAACGTTACGCTTACATTTGGTGGAACTGCTGCCTTTAGCCGTGGTCGTGATGCTTCACGTGCCAATCAATTAATGAACTGGGATAACAACCAGCTGAATACGGCATTTGACTGGCGCGCTTATGCGAAGTTTAGTCAACGATTCAAGAATGCTGAAGGTGAAGAGGCTTCAGCGTCTAATTTGAAGAACATTTTCTATAGTGTAATGGTTGACTATTCGCGCAACTATCGAAACGATCAGGATGAGACCCATGGTGACCGCCTATTCAATTACGGGCATGTCGGATACTTTGATATTATCCGTGGAAATACCTATGAGCAAATCCCGGGTTCATACTTCAGACAAACGGGATTCCAGGACATGGACATCATTTTCACTCCGTCTGAGTTCAATGCAGATCTTGCTGCCGTTACAAACCAATACTTCCAAAATGCACCCTCATTTGGTAGGTTTTCTACTTACGATGCAAACGGTAATGTTATCCGAGATCGTAATGAAATCTTCCTGGATAATCCAGGTTTGATTGCAATCATCGGAGCCAGTCCAACTGCAACTCTGAACAATGTTACTGCAGCCAATGGTTTGCGTAATGGTGATGCTCCCCCTGCAACCTATAATTTGTGGAGCTACCTTGGAACACAGAGCAACAATTACGCTGTATTCAACAATAATCAATTCCGTGTAACCGGTATTGGATCAGCCGACATCGGTGATCACGCTATTCAATTAGGTTTTGAATTTGAGCAGCGCAAGGATGCCGGTTATTCCGTATCACCCGTTGGCCTATGGAACCTCGCTCGCCTCAACACAAATTCTCACATTGAGAAATTGGATAACCAGGGTATCGGATACGATTCTACCATCGTCTACCGCGATGGAAATTACTACGTTTACTACAACACTGCTGTCGGTGTATCCAACCAGTCAGAGTTCGATTACAACTTGCGTGAAGCGCTTGGTTTGGACCCCCGTGGTGGTGATTATCTCAACGTCGACAACTTGAGCCCGGAGTTCCTGTCAATCGATATGTTCAATTCGGATGAATTGTTGAACAGCGGTAACCAAGTGGTAAGCTATTACGGCTTCGATTCACATGGTAATAAGCTTACAGGTAAGAAGCCAACGATCGAAGAGTTCTTCTCGTCAACCTACAAGGTAGGTGAGATCAGCTACTTCAGCCGTCCGATTGGTGCCTTCGAACCGATTTATACCTCCGGTTACATCATGGACAAGTTCGCCTTCGATGATTTGATTTTCAACCTCGGTGTGCGTGTTGACCGTTACGATGCCAACCAGCCGGTATTGAAAGACCAATTCGTGGTAGGTGAAGCATTCACGGCAGCAGAGGTGTCTTCTCTCGGAGACCATCCTGCGAACATCGGTGATGATTATGTAGTGTATGTTGACGACTTGAATAACCCAACTACCATCATGGGTTATCGCGATGGCAATAACTGGTATAAAGCAGATGGTCAATTGGTATCTGATCCATCCGTTATCGGTGGTTCAAGCAATCCAAAGCCATACCTGAAGAATGATAAGGATGCACCTCTGACTTCAAGCGCATTCAAGGATTACACTCCTGCGGTGAACATCATGCCGCGTATCGCTTTCTCTTTCCCGATCAGCGATGAGGCAACATTCTTTGCCCACTACGATGTATTGACACAGCGTCCAACAGAATTCTCGCGCTTCGATCCTACGGATTACTTGAACATGAAGTTCCAGAACGATCCGTTGATTACCAATCCTGCATTGAAGCCTGAGCGCACCGTTGACTATGCACTCGGTTTCCAGCAGGTGCTTTCAAAAACATCATCCTTGAAGATTGAGGCCTTCTACCGCGAATTGCGTAACATGATTCAAATTCGCAAATTCAATGGAGCATATCCTATCGCTTATCGCGCGTTCGACAACATCGACTTTGGAACTGTAAAAGGGTTGACGTTGACTTACGACTTGCGTCGTACCGGAAATATCCGCTTGAATGCGTCGTATACTTTGCAGTTTGCTGATGGAACCGGTTCAACTTCTCAATCGCAGTCAGCATTGATCAACGCCGGTATTCCAAATTTGCGTAGTATCAATCCATTCAACTACGATCAGCGTCACCGCATTATCGTTACAACCGATTACCGTTTCGCCGGTGGCACTGACTACAACGGTCCGATGATTAAAGATTTCCAGGTGCTCGCAAATACAGGTTTCAACTTCATTGCAAACCTTGGCTCGGGTACCCCTTACACGCCACAGCAATTTGCAACACCGGTGACCGGTGAAATTGCGCCAAGTACCGAAGGTTCAATCAATGGTGCGCGCCTCCCATGGCAGTTCTCAGTTGACTTCCAGGCTGATCGTAATTTCGATCTTTACTTCGGTGAAGACAAGTCGAAGAAGCCATCAGCAAACTTGAATGTCTATATCTGGGTTACCAACTTGTTGAATAATCGCAATGTTCGCAGCGTACACCGCTTTACCGGAATTACGGAGGATGATGGTTATTTGGCTTCGGCAGCTGCTCAGCAGTTCATCAATCAACAGAATGACCCGGCCAGCTTCCGCAACTACTACTCAATGTTCATCAATGACCCTGCTCGTTTGGGTGCGCCACGTCAGATTCGTCTCGGTGTGCGTTTGGATTTTTAAGGATTAATAGAAAAGGATTTTCAAGGAAATGTTCGATATGAAAAGCATGTACAAAATAGCCGCTTTTTCTGCCGCAGTGATGATGTCATTCGGCGCTCAAGCCTACCGCTACGTGGGCTCCGGAAACTCCGGCATGGCCACTCAGAATAATGAAGCACAGTCTTCAACCCGTGCAGCGGCTTGTGCTCCTGCAACGGCGTTGCTTGATCTGGAATGGAACAACGTCCGTGCGCGCATTGAAACGGGTGGTAACATGTGGCACAACCGTGCAAACGGAACCGCTGCCTACGAAGTTCCAAAAACAGAGACCGGAGCGGGTGGCGTTTCTTCCATCTATGCCGGTGGTCTGTGGATGGGCGGTAAGTCTCAAGACCAAACACTCAAACTCGCAGCGGTGCGCTTCCGTACCGAGGGTAATGACTACTGGACAGGTCCACTGACCAACGATGGTACAGCGGAAATCACTGCGCAAACCTGCCTTGATTATGACAAGTTTGCTGTTACATTGCGTGAAGACGCCATTCGTCATCGCACTTATTGGGATCTGACAACCTCGGGAGCTTCAGCAGAAGCTATCGCTGAAATTTTCCCGGATGGATACGCAACACCGGCCTATTTCCAAACCTTCCCTGCGCACGGCAATACCGGTGCAGGACAGGATTTCTACCTCGGTCCTTTCAAGGATTACAACAACAATGGTATTTACGATCCTGAGTATGGTGACTATCCATGGTATGATTTCTTGCGTGAAATCGATTGCGCTCAACGTCGTCGCGAAGACCAAATCCCACTGTTTGGTGATCAAACGTACTTCTGGATTTTCAACGATAAGGGTAATATCCACAGTGAATCACAAGGACAGGCCATTGGTATGGAGGTGCGTGCACAAGCGTTCGCTTTCACAACCAATGACGAGGTTAACAACATGACCTTCTTGAACTATGTACTCATTAACCAAGGCTCTCAAACACTTACCGAAACTTATTTCGGTTCTTGGGTTGACCCGGATTTGGGTAATGCCTACGATGACTACGTGGGTTGTGATGTACAACGTGGTTTGGGATACTGTTACAACGGAGATGCTTTCGATGAGGCTGCAACCGGAACTCTTGGTTATGGCCAAAATCCACCGTCGGTGGGTGTTGACTTCTTCGAAGGACCCTATCAGGATGAGGACGGATTGTCAAACCCACTGACAAGCGACATTCTCGCGGCAGAGGCTGAGTTGGGAATTCCTTACAGAGGATTGGGTATTGGTTATGGTGATACTATCATCGATAACGAGCGTTTCGGTATGCGTCGTTTTGTATACTACAACAATTCAACGAATCCCATCAACGGTGAACCAGCTTCTCCCCAGCATTACTACAATTACATGCGTGGTATCTGGAAGAACGGACAGGAAATGTTGTTTGGCGGAAACGGTGTAAGCGGTGCCGGAGTCGTAAATGGTGTTCCCGCTCAATATATGTTCCCCGGCGACACAGACCCATTCAATTGGAGTACCTATGGCGTAGTTCCTCCATCGACCGCTATTCCATGGACAGAACAAGAGGCCGGTAATGCTCCGAATGACCGTCGTTTCATACAGTCTGCAGGTCCTTTCACTCTTGAGCCCGGTGACTACAACAACATCACCCTTGGTGTTGTTTGGGCACGTGCCATTGGTGGTGATCCTTATGAAAGCGTGCAATTGTTGCGCTTGGCTGATGACAAAGCACAATCACTGTTTGACAACTGCTTTGAACTTGTAAACGGACCGGATGCTCCGGATGTAACCACTCAGGAGCTCGATCGTGAAGTCATCTTGATGTGGAGCAACGACAACCCTGCGTCTAATAACTATCGTGAGCAATACTCAGAATTTGATCCATCAATTCCTGAGGAGCTGCTCGATGGTACTGCTCTCACGCTTGAGGACCGCAGCTACCGTTTTGAAGGCTACATGGTCTACCAGTTGAAAGATGCGCAAGTGAGTAACGCTGAGTTGGGTGATATCAATAAGGCCCGCATGATTGCGCAGTATGATATCCAAAATGAAGTTGCGGAAATTGTCCACTATAATCGCGATCAGACTACCGGTTTGATAACGCCTTCACTCATGGTGCAGGGAATCAATGAAGGGATTCAGCACTCGCTGCGCATTACCACTGATGCATTCGCTTTAGGCTCACCACAGCTCATTAACCACAAGACGTACTACTTCATGGTAATCGCCTACGGTTACAACGAATATGAGCCATACGATTTCGTGACCAGCACAGGTCAGGATGATGTGTTCAAGCCATCACGTAAGAGTGCTGTTGGACAGATCCCTCGTATTGCGGTAATCCCTCACAATGCCGCCCCCGAAAACGGCGGTACCATCATCAACGCCGGTTATGGCGATGGTGTTCCATTGGTGCGTCTGGAAGGAAGTGGTAACGGTAAGAACTTGCTCAACCTTTCTTCGAAGACTGAGAATGAAATCCTGTCTGCGCCTTATTACGCTGAAGAAGCAGAATACCTCCCCGGCGGCGGTCCTGTGCAAGTGAAGGTGATTGACCCACTGCGCGTGCCT
>JBKCDO010000220.1:0-8466 GCA_046304755.1 Flavobacteriales bacterium | reverse complement strand
GGTCAAGGGCGAAGGGCGAAGGGCATAATTTATTCCTATGAAGAATTTATTATCCGAAGAGGACCTATTTTGTTTGCAGAAAAAACGATGGAAAACAAAACACTTCGTCCGTTACAACAGAAATCCTTTCGATTTGGGGTTGATGCGTACAACGTTTGTTCTCAGATTATGAAAATAAAAAACGAGTGGATTCTAACGCGCCAACTTATGCGTTCAGCAACAGCAGTGGGTGCATTAATCTCCGAGTCGGAACATGCGCAAAGTGTACCGGACTTCATCAGTAAAAGAGCAATCGCCCGCAAAGAATGCAACGAATCCAAATACTGGATCGCCCTTATGCGAGAAGTCGAAATATTGGAACCTAGCATCGCGTGCAAACTGAATGATCAAGCCGAAGAATTAATGAGACTGCTAACCGCCGGTATCAAAACAGCGCAACGAAATCTCCTAACAACCACAAAAAAAGGAACAGGCTCCAAATAACTTCGCCCTTCGCCCCTCGTCCTTCGCCCTTCGCCCTTCGCCCTTCGCCCTTCGCCCTTCGCCCCTATATCTCCCCATTCTCCCACATTTCCACGATATACTTACTCCAATAGATTGACCTCTTGGCCCATTCAATTTTCAATTGTAGTTTTTCATTTTCCGAAAGTTGCCATGGGCGATTTTCCTGGCGCATGCGATGCGTCAAATGCTGCATGATGATGGCCGAAGCAACACTCACGTTTAGACTTTCGGTAAAACCTACAGTGGGAATTTTCATGTACACATCAGCCATATGCATGGCCGATTCAGATGCGCCCGTGAGTTCGGTGCCCATGAGTACTGCCGTCTTCCGGGAGAGATCAACCTCATGTAAGGCAATGGTTTTTTCGTGCAACGCCGTTACTACGATTTGATACCCTGCTCGCTTCAACGCATTCAAGCACATTTCTGTATTGTTGCTGCCGGCATCGTTATACCGATGCATCGTCAACCAATCGGCAGAACCTTTCGATATACGACGATGATGGGTGAAGGTGTGTTTATTTTCAATGATGTGCAAATCCTGAATACCAAAGCTCTCAGCGCTGCGCTGGATGGCACTGGTATTTTGCGCTTGATACAAATCCTCCATGACCAGCGTTACATGCCGCGTGCGCTCACGCAGCACCGTGTCAAACAGCATCCGCTTGTGTTCGGTGAGGTGCTCGGAAAGGAGATCGAATAAACGTGCATTCATATCACAAATTTACTTCGTCCCTTAATGTGTCGCCCCGCTAATGACGGCGCGCCCCGCTGGGGCTCCATAGAGGCGCGGCTCACCCCTTCACTATTCACTATTCACTATTCACCATTCACTATTCACTATTCACTATTCACTATTCACTATTCACCATTCACCATTCACCAATGAAAAAGGGCCGAGCTTTCGCCCGACCCTTTCGTCTTTTGCTTCACAAATGTGAATTACTTCACTTTGGTAGAAAGCTCAGCACCTGCCTTGAAGCGTACAACCTTCTTAGCTTTGATCTGAATTTCTTTACCTGTTTGTGGGTTACGGCCCTTACGTGCAGCACGCTTGCTCACGCTGAAAGAACCAAAACCAACCAACGCTACACGGTCGTCCTTCTTGAGGGCCTTTGTAGTTGTTTCGATGAATGCATCTAACGCTTTCTTAGCGTCAGCCTTCGAAATCTTGGCGCTGTTCGCCATTGCTTCGATCAATTCTGCTTTGTTCATTTTGATAAATTTTAATGGGTTAAACATCTAAGCTTTCCGCTTAGTGAGCCAAATGTAGAGGCAAGAATCTTCTGAAAGCAAGTGTTTATGCGGAAAATCAGGTGTTTTTGTTGAAAAAACAGCCCCTATGTTAATAAACCCGAGGTTTAGGTGCGTAAAACACCCTGAAATCGGGAGATTCAGCGAAGGGCGAAGGGCGAAGGACGAAGGGCGAAGGGCGAGGGGCGAAGGGCGAGGGGCGAAGGGGCTGCAACTACTTCGTCCTTCGCCCTTCGACCTTCGCCCCTCTTTGAATCTTTTTCCTTAGGTTTGACGCAAATCACTCCTATGACCAACACCACACGCGGTTTATCTCTTTTCGCACTCACGATGATTGCCATTGGCGCTACCATTGGATCAGGCATTTTTAAAACACCGGCAGGCATTGCCGCTAAAGTGAGCGACAATCAAACCATCATTCTCCTGTGGATTCTAGGTGGCGTGGTGTCGCTCCTAGGTGCACTCGTTTTCGCGGAACTCGGTTCGCGATTCTCCAATGCCGGTGGTGTTTACACATACCTCAATAAAGCTTACGGCCCCCTCCCCGGTTTTCTCTACGGCTGGTGCTTGCTCACCGTTATCAGCAGCGGAACCATAGCCGCGCTGTGCACGGTATTCGCTGAAAACATTGGATACTTCATTCACATACCTGATGGTGGAGAAAAATATGTGGCCATGGCCACCATCGTCGTACTCACACTGTTCAACACCTTTGGCATCAAGCTCAGCGAGTGGTTTGCCAACATCGGAACCGTATTGAAAATTGTCGGCATCTATGCGCTGCTTCTGCTCGCATTGATTCTCGGCGATAAGGCCATCTTCGCAACAGCTACTCAGGTTATCAGCGATACGCCACCGGCGCCCGACAATCTCGCCGGTGCATTCGTGGGCGTGCTCTGGTCCTACACCGGTTGGCACTACGCGAGTTTTGTTTCCGGCGACGCGCTCAATCCCAAGCGCAACATCCCTCTGGCCATGCTGTTTGGAACCGGTGCCGTAACACTCACTTATGTGCTTTGCAACATGGGATACTTCAGTGTGATTGATCACGATACCATCGCCTCTTTCTCTGCTAGCGAAAATCCGAAAGTGGTTGCGGTTGAAGTTATGAATGTGATCATGCCTGCAGCGAGTTACCTCATGCCGGGACTCATCGCACTCTCTGTATTTGCCTGCGCCGGATTGTACATTCTCTCCACGCCGCGCATCTTCAATCAAATGGCTACCGAAGGATTGTTTTTTAAAGCCTTCGCCAAAAAAGATCCTCGCTTCGGTGTGCCCGTGAATGCGATTATTTTACAATCAGCATGGGCGATGATTCTCGTGTATCTCTGGGGCTCCTTCAGCAGCATCATCGAATACGTGACCTTCGTTGAATGGCTTTTCTTATTGACTGCCTGCATCGGAATTTTCATCGTGCGCAAAAAATTCGCGCACGAAGAAGCCCCTTTCAAAGTACCCCTCTACCCTATTCTACCACTGCTTTTCATTGCTGTGATCGGATGGTTCATTTTCAAAAACGCCCTGGCCGATAAAGCAGAATACTATGCAGGACTTGCGGTGATTCCCGTGGGCGTGGTGGTGTACTACGCGTTTAAAGGGCGAGGGGCGAAGGACTAGGGGCGAAGGGGCGAAGGGCGAAGGGCGCTTTTTTTACTTCGCCCCGCGCCCTTCGCCCTTCGCCACTCGCCACTCGCCACTATTTGTATATTCGCGCTATGCAACGATTGAAACGAACACTGGGTGTGCGGATGTTCAAGCAGGAGTCGGAGCCCTTGCGATTGCGCAAAGGGTTTAACTATCATTCTGCTGAGCGCGTGGCATTCATCTATCAAGACAGTGATGAAGCTTTCTTCAAAGAGCTCAAGCAGTATGGTAAGTTCTTGCGAGAAAACTTCAACATCAAGTCTGTCATGATGATGGGCTTTGTGGATGAAACCGAAAAACGCATTCCCATCTGGCAACAGCACAAACTGGAAACCGATTACTTCTCACGAGCCAACCTCAACTGGCATCTTAAACCGGTGAGTGGCATCAAGCCATTCATTGAAGATGATTTCGACATTCTCATCGACTTCAGTGGCGGAAATATTCTCCCGCTCAACTACGTGATGAAAGAAAGCAGAGCCAAAATGAAAGTGGGTGTTTTGGGTAGTCGTGCCGCACGCAACTGTGATTTTATTCTCAACATGGGTAATCAGTTCGGCATCGATAAATACATCGTTCAACTCAACGCATACCTCAGCAATCCGAAAATCTTATGACCGCATTGAAAGGCCTGGGTGTGGCCATGATTACACCGTTCAAAAAAGACCTTACAGTTGATGTTGAAGCACTGAAGAAACTCACTTCGCACCTGGTAGAAAACGGCGCCGATTATCTCGTAGTAATGGGCACAACAGGAGAAACACCGGCACTGGATAAAGAAGATAAAAAATTAGTCCTCGATACCATTCTTTCCACCAACGCCGGCCGCAAGCCCGTTGTGCTGGGCATGGGCGGCAACAACACGCACGAGTTGTGCCTGCAACTTGATCGTATGGACACGGCAGGATTAAGCGCCATTCTTTCGGTTGCTCCTTACTACAACAAGCCTACTCAAAACGGCATGTTTGAGCACTATAAAGCGGTGAGCGAACATTCCAAACTCCCCATAATTCTCTACAATGTTCCCGGACGTACAGGCAGCAACATGCTTGCAGAAACCACGCTGCGTATCGCCTATGATTGCCGCAACGTGATTGGTATCAAAGAAGCCAGCGGCAACATGGAGCAAGTGATGATGATCATCAAGGATCGCCGCAAAGATTTCCTCGTGATCAGCGGAGATGACGCCATCACACTGCCATTAATCGCAGCCGGTGCGGATGGAGTAATATCTGTTGTCGGCAATGCTTTCCCACACGAATTCGGCAACATGGTGCATCACGCACTCAAAGGTGAATTCGCAGAAGCACGCACGCTGCATTATCGCTTACTGGAAATTACCCAACTCATGTTTGCAGAAGGCAATCCGGCAGGTGTCAAAGAAGTATTATCACACCTCGATATCTGCGAACATTACTTGCGTCTTCCACTCGTCCCCGTATCACAAGGCACCTCCGAACGCATGCGCAGAGTGATGATTGACGAGGAGCTGTTTAAATGAGCGAACACGCTTCATTTGTCACCACAGAGCGGCTGGATATTCGTCCATGGAGCATGGCGAAAGTCGCGCTTCCTGTTTCGCTGGGCATCTTCGTTCAATTCATTGTCGTAGTCATCGACAATTACTTCGTTGCGCAAATCGATGGCAACGCGATGAGCGCTGTTGCCTTCGTTGGACTCATCTACATTACTCTGGCTATGCTCGGTGTTGGTCTGGGCAATGCCACCCAAATTCTCGTGGCACGCCGAAAAGGTCAAGGCGAATATTCAATCGTTGGACAGTCTTAGGCAATGCATTTATGATGGCATTCCTCGTCGGCCTTGTGCAGTTTTTATTGCTCTTTTTTCTCATGCCGATCATCATCAATCACTCCATCGAATCGGCTGCTGTCAAAGCTTACATGCACGAATTCATCACGTGGCGCGCGATTGGTTTTTTGGTCTACACCCCCATGCTGGTGCTGAATTCTTTTTGGTCAGGCATTGCCCATACACGCGTGCTCATCTACATGACACTGATTACTTCAATGGTCACGGTGACCCTCGACTATGCGCTCATCTTCGGCAACCTTGGACTACCGGCCATGGGTGTTGAAGGAGCCGGTATCGCAACGGTTACAGCGGAATGCTGCGCGTTTCTTTTCGTGTTGCTCTATACCTTCAAGCAAAGCAACAGTCAACTTCAAGCCACAGCCCCCAATGCCGATTACACCGTCAAGCGCTGGTTGTTTTCAGGCTGTCGCATGCACAGCAAATCGCTCATCAGACTTGGAGGACCGATTGCATTGCAAATGGTATTGAGCCTGGGCATCTGGACCGTCTTTTACGAATTCGTTGAAAGCATGGGTGAAAATGAATTGCAATCGTCTTTCATCGTGCGCAACATGTACACGCTGGTGTATGTCAGTGTTGGCGGATTTTCAACGGCTGCTAAAACCTACATCTCCGGTCTCATTGCCGAACGCCGTCAATCCGAATTGCACACCGCCATGAAGCGTTTGATGTTGCTCAACTTCTGTGGTATCGCTTTGATGAGTCACGGACTGTGGTTGTACCCTGAATGGATCGCCAGGCAGTTTACGCAAGACCCCGAAGTGATTCGCCAGACTATTGACATCATGCTCATCGTGCTTCCTGCCATGCTTACCTTTTCGGTCACGAGCATCATGCTTGCAACCGTGGAAGGCAGCGGCAACACGCTCGCAGGCTTTTTAGTGGAGATGCTTACCGTGAGTATCTACATCGTTGCCGCCTACTTGATGGTGTATTCCTGGCACTGGCCCATCCACCTGGTTTGGATTGCAGACTGGGTCTACTTCATTGCACTGGGCTTGTTTTCTTTGTTGTTTCTGTGGAATGGGAAATGGAAGTGGAAGGAGATATAGTCAATAGTGAATGGTAAATAGTGAATGGTGAATGGAAACCATTCACCATTCACTTTTCACTATTCACCACCGACATTTTCCTACTTTCGCGCAATAAACAATCCACTCCAAACGTTCGGGCCGCCGATGAAATGCATAACCTTAATCTTTTGCAGTTTGCTGATGCTTTCAGCGACGGTATTGCGCGGTCAAATAGGGGGACTGACTTCCTTCAATTATAGTGGCATTCCGGGTAGTGCTCGCGTGGCTGCTATGGGAGGAAATTATTTTGCGGTGAAGGATGGTGACATTCATTTGACGCAATTCAATCCTTCACTGCTCGATAGCACGATGCATCAAAAAATTGGGTTGAGTTTCGTGGATTATTTTGACGGAATCGCCATGGGTTATGCAACCTATGCGCATCAATTAAAAAAGGGCTGGACCGGCGGCGCCACCCTGCAGTACTGCAACTACGGCAAACAAAAAGAGCTCGATGCATTGGGTTACGAACTCGGCCAATTCAATGCCGCAGACTACACGCTTAACCTGAGTGCCGCTCGTCAAATTGATAGCTTGTGGAGTGCAGGACTTACCCTCAAAACGATGTACTCCACACTGGCCAATTACACTTCGATGGCGCTTGCCCTCGATGGTGGTGTCACGTACAATCGTCCATCTAAAAATTTCAGTGCATCGATGATCGTAAGTAATCTCGGTTATCAGGTGAAAACATTCACTGACGGCAATCGCGAGAAACTTCCGTTTCAAATGCAAATTGGATTTGTGAAGCGTCCTGCGCATGCGCCTTTCCGATTCTCCGTAGTTTATTCCAATATGCAGCGCTGGGATTTAGTGTGGGAAAATCCGAATCAAATCATCATCACCGACCCAATTACCGGTGAAATCATTGAGAAAGAGAAATGGACGTTTGGCGATCAATTGATGCGCCACATCACTGTAGGTTCTGAGTTTATTCTTTCGCAACACTTCAACATTCGCATTGGTTACAATTACCGCAAACGACAAGAATTGAAACTGGAAGACAAACCCGGTACTGCCGGTTTCTCCTATGGTTTTGGTTTCCGTCTCTCGCGTTTCCATTTGAGCTATGGTCGATCGATTTACCATCTTGCCGGCCCAAGCAATCACATCAGCGTCACCACGTCACTCTCGCGTAATCCGTAACTTGAACGCCCATGCAACTCGTCCTTTTCGAAGATCACCTGCGCAGTCGATTCCTTCCACTGGCCTACACACGTCCTGTTGGAGACTTGCGCATGGGCATGATGACCATGGCCGAGCGCTATGCGAAGATCTTTAACGCACCTGTTGCTCATCATACACAAGTTTCACTTGAGTCCCTTTTTCCGCCGGCCACTGCGCAGATTCAGTTGCACATTAACGCTCGTTTATTTCCAACTGCATCGTTGGTTGCAGCCCTTCGCGCGTTGCAACCAGGGGAAGTTTTAAAAGCTGGCGATACCGTTTTGGCGAAGCTCACGGATACGCAGAACACTTCGAACGAACATCCCCTAGCTTTTGCCGGCGAAGTCTGTTGGATCGAAAACATCACGGATCTCTTTTCCAAAAATGCGATGGCGATGGCATTTGATTTTGCGTTGATGGACAAACAATCTCCATCAGAATTGCATCCATCAAACATCATTATCGGCGATCCTTCTCAGTTGTATGTGCATGCAACTGCTAAAGTTTACGCAACCACACTCAACACGCTGGATGGCCCGATTTACATCGACGCCGATGCCGAGGTGATGGAAGGCTCTCACATTCGAGGAGGTTTTTATCTGGGTCAACATGCGACATTGAAACTGGGTACAAAAATTTACGGGGCAACAACGATTGGCCCACAATGCAAAGTAGGCGGAGAGATTTCGAACTCACTGTTTTGGGGGCATTCCAACAAAGCTCACGACGGGTTTGTCGGTAATTCCATCATCGGCGAGTGGTGCAATCTCGGAGCAGATTCCAACACCTCTAATCTGAAGAACAACTATTCGAACGTCAAGATCTGGAGCTATGCTGAGCATGATTTTACTGACACCGGGCTGACATTTTGCGGGCTGATCATGGGTGATCACAGCAAATGTGGCATCAATACTATGTTCAATACAGGGTCGGTCGCAGGAGTGAATGCTAACATCTTCGGAGGTGGTTTTCCCGACAAACACATACC
>JBKCDO010000219.1:0-11663 GCA_046304755.1 Flavobacteriales bacterium | reverse complement strand
TACAGTGTAGCCTGTTTTTTTTGGCCGGCTTTCGCTCAAGATAAAAACGCCACCGTTCTCACCGTCGATGGTGAGCCAACTTCATTGGAAGAGTTTGAGAATATTTTTAGAAAAAACAATCGCGATTCTGCCATCACGGCGCAGTCACTGGATGAATACATGGAGTTGTTCATCAACTTCAAACTGAAAGTGAAGGAGGCCCGCGAAGCAGGATTGGATACCGTGAAGAAATTCAAAACGGAACTCGATGGCTACCGCGCGCAGCTGGCTCGCCCTTACCTCACCGATTCGGACAAACTGAATGATCTGATGCGTGAAGCGTATCAAAACCAAACGCAGGAGGTCCGAGCCATGCACATCCTCATCAAGGCGGATGCAAACGCAACACCGGCCGATACACTCAAGGCTTATAACAAGGCAATGGCTATTCGCGAGCGCCTGACGAAAGGAGAAGATTTTGCGTCACTCGCCAAAGCGGTGAGCGAAGATCCAAGCGCTAAGGAAAACGGCGGTGACTTAGGTTACTTCACCGCCTTCCAAATGGTGTATCCTTTTGAAAAGGCTGCGTATAGCACCAAGGTTGGAGATGTTTCTATGCCTGTTCGCACACGTTACGGTTATCACCTGATTAAGGTTGTGGACAAGCGTTCAGCACGCGGTGAAATTCACGTAGCTCATATTGTAGTTAAGCCAAAGTCCGAGACAGATGGTGAAGTAAATGCCCAAACGAAAATCAATGAGATTTACCAGAAAATTCTAAGTGGTGAGTCAACGTTTGAAGATTTGGCTTCCAAGTTCAGTGATGACCAAACCTCGGCGAAGAAGGGCGGAGACCTGGCTTGGTTTGGCACAGGCAAAATGGTAATCGAATTCGAAGATGCAGCGTTCTCGCTTAAAAATAACGGCGATGTATCACAGCCGTTTAAGACCGCCGTCGGTTGGCACATCGTCAAGCGTTTGGACTACAAACCACTTCCTTCCTATGAGTCCATGGAAAAGGAATTGAAGAACAAGGTTTCGAAAGACAGCCGCGCAGAGCAAACCAAGAAGTCATTTGTAGATAAATTGAAAAAGGAATACGCTTACACGATCGATGAAGCTGAGCTGGCAAAGTTGGTAGAGAAGGCAGATTCCAATGCATTCGAAGGAAAACTCTATGTCAATAAAAAGTCATTGGACAAGCCTTTGATCAGCATGACAGGATTCACCTACACCGTGAATGACTTCAACGAGCACATGCGCACAAAGGGCCGTTCCAAGCCGACCATGTCACCGGCAGATTTCGTGAAGACATCCGCATACAAATTGGGTGAAGACAAGCTGCTCCAACTTGAAGATGCACGCTTGGAGGAAAAGCACACCGCCTTCCGCTTGCTGATGAAGGAATATCGTGAAGGAATTCTGCTGTTTGAAATGACCGATCAAATGGTATGGTCGAAGGCTGTGAAGGATACCGCCGGGCTAGCCGCATACTACGAAGCTAACAAGGAGAATTTCAAGTGGCCTGAGCGCGCCAATGTGATCATCTACACGTGTTCCTCTGCAGATATCGCCAAGAAGGCCCGTAAAATGCTCAATGCCGATAAGGATAAATCAACGATTGCCGGAGAATTGAACCAGGAGTCTCAACTGAATCTCCAGGTTCAGGAAGGTGTCTACATGCTTGAGGACAACATGTTGCTTAGTAAGATTCCGTGGAAGGTTGGAATCAGCGATGATATTGCCGACAACGGACAAATCGTTATTGTTCAATTCAAGGAAATCATTCCTCCAACTGTCAAGAAATTGGACGAAGCACGCGGTATGATTACCTCAGAATATCAAACCTATCTCGAACAGCAGTGGATAGCCGAAATGCGCACCGAGCATAAGTACAAGGTCAATCAGGAAGTCTTGCACTCTATTCACTAATGCTTGCATTGAGAGGAATACCTCCCATCCTGCTGTTTGTGTGTTCCGTAGTTGCTTGCAATACGGGACATGACCGCGCAGAATTGATTGCCGAAATCGCAGGAAAACAATTGACCTGGAAGGAACTTACAGAGGTCATTCCCGATAATTCCACTGCTGAGGACAGTGCCGCTCTGGCCGATCATTACATTCAGGATTGGGTTACCAAACAATTGATTATTGCTAAAGCTGAAGCCAGCTTGCCGGAGGAGCTCCAGTCATTTGAAGAGATGATTGAAAACTACCGCAGCTCCCTATTGATTTATGCATTCGAGCAGGAGTGGGTTCGACAAAAACTCGATACCATTGTATCGGATCAGGAAATTGAAGCCTATTACAACGAGAATGAAAAGAATTTCCAACTCAAGGACTACATCCTTAAAGTGAAATTCACCGCGCTCGCGGCGGATAGCAAGAATATCAGTCAGGTCAAAAAGCTTTTCAATTCAACCAAGCCTGAAGACTTGGTCAAGTGGGAACAGCTCTGCGTAGATATCGGCGCGAGCTACTTTTTTAACGAAGAGGATTGGATGAAGTGGGATGAATTTATCAAGCAAGCACCACTGGAGGTTTATGACATTGAAGGATTCTTGAAGAAGAAAAAAACCGTTGAGTTTGAAAAGGACAACAACCTCTACCTGATATCAGTTGTCGATTACCAGCTCACGGGAAGCCGGTCACCTCTTAGCTTCGAACGCGATAAAATCCGAAGCATGATTATCAATAAACGAAAGCTGGCTTTGCTGGATACGATGCGTAAAGACCTTTATGCAAAGGCACAGCAAGATGGAGAAATCAATCTTTATTACACCAAAAAATGAGAATAATAGCGCTGTTGTTTTTTGTGTGTTGTGTTTGCTCAGTTGCTGCTCAGCCGGGCAAAGTGGTCGATCGCATCATTGGCGTCGTGGGCAATGAAATCATTTTGCAAAGCGATTTGGAATCCTCTGTTTTAGAGATGACAGAGGGAAAAGGTTCGAACGACGAAGCTATGCGTTGTCAGGTCTATGAGAATTTGCTTTACCAAAAACTGCTTCTGAATCAATCCAAACTCGATAGTATTGAGGTGAGCGATGGCGAAGTGCAATCGCAGGTAGAACGCCGCATTGAATATTTCGTGCAAATGTTCGGTAGCGTAGAAGAGTTTGAAAAGTATTACGGCAAATCATCCGCTCAGTTGAAGGAAGAGTATTTCGACCTCATCAAGGATCAGCTGCTCGTTCAGAAGATGCAGGAGACCGTTACACGAAACGTAAAAGTCACACCGGCTGATGTGCTGCGCTATTATCAAACGGTTCCTAAAGATTCTATCCCGCTGATTAGCGAACAACTCGAGTATTCCAAGATTCAAATCGATCCGAAGGTGCGCGATAGCGAGGTTAATCGTGTGATTCATGCATTGGACTCTATCCGCATGAACCTCGTTAACGGAAAATCATCGATGACACTCGAAGCAGCCAAGTGGAGCGAAGACCCGGGTTCGAAATACAAGGGCGGTTGTTATCCGCTTCAACGCAAGGGGTCGTTTGTCCCGGAATATGAGGCTGCAGTTGCCAATACGCCGGAAGGCTCCTATTCACCCGTATTCGCCTCCTCTTATGGTTATCACTTTGTGAAAGTGATTGAGAAACGCGGTGAATTCTATGAGTCATGCCACATCTTGATGTCGCCCAAAGTCAAGGCCGAGGATCTCGATATTGCCAGAGAAAGACTTGAGGAAATCGAACCTGCCTTGAAGGATTCGCTCAGCTTTCCTCAAGCAGCGATGAAGTTCAGCACAGATGAGAATACCAAAAACCAGGGAGGTAAAGTGATTAACCCCTCTACCGGTGGCACACGTCACGATGTCGGTTCACTCACCTCAGAATTGAATCTCGTACTCTTGGGAATGAAACCGGGTGATATCAGTGACCCTATTTTGGTGACGGGCGACGATGGCAAGGAAGCCTATGCGATTTATAGATTGGATCAGCGCCTTGCAGCGCATTCGGCTAATATGAAGGATGATTATGATGTGTTCAAGCAAGTTGCTGAGGCACGCGCCAAACAAGCTGAGACGGATAAATGGGTGCGCAAACGCATCTCTACCACCTTCGTGAAAACGGACCCTGAGTACACCGGTTGTACCATGCAATTCCCCTGGCCCGAAAACAAACCTTAACAACTCGACAAGGGCGTAAAGCAGTTGAAGACTTACTTTCGCTTTTCGCCTTTTTAACAGCAGATACTTATGTCAGAAATCAAGTTTAGCTCCGACGCCGAAGCGATTGACTCGCTCAAAACACGATACAACGACCTGCAGCGTGAAATCCGTAAGGCCATCGTTGGTCAGGATGAAGTGGTGCGCGATGTGCTAATCTCCATTTTTGGTAACGGTCACTGCTTGTTGGTTGGTGTTCCCGGTTTGGCGAAGACGCTGTTGGTCAGCACCATTGGTAAATCATTGGGATTATCATTCAACCGTATTCAGTTCACACCCGATTTAATGCCGGGTGATATCATTGGTTCTGAAATTCTGGATGAATCGCGTCAGTTCAAATTCGTAAAAGGACCATTGTTCTCCAATATCATTCTCGCCGACGAGATCAACCGTACACCACCGAAAACACAATCTGCATTGCTGGAAGCGATGCAGGAACGCAAAGTAACCTCAGGCGGAAAAACATACGAATTGCCTGCGCCCTTTTTCGTGTTAGCAACGCAAAACCCGATTGAACAGGAAGGCACCTATCCTCTTCCGGAAGCTCAACTCGACCGTTTCATGATGAACGTGTGGGTGGATTATCCAACACTCAGCGACGAAATTCAAATCGTGAAATCCACCACGACAAACACGGTTCCTCAAATCAATAGCGTGGTATCGGGTCAGGAAATTGCATTCTATCAGCAGTTAATCCGCAAGATGCCGGTTCCCGATAATGTGATTGAATACGCGGTGAAACTCGTGGCCAAAACACGTCCTGAAGGTGAGCTTGCCCCTGCAATGGTCAATGACTTCCTCAGCTGGGGAGCCGGTCCGCGTGCATCACAATTCCTCATTATCGGTGCGAAATGTGTTGCAGCGTTGAAAGGAAAATACAGCCCGGATATCGAAGATGTGAAGGCCGTTGCGATTCCCGTTTTGCGCCACCGTATTGTGCGTAACTACAAGGCAGAAGCCGAGGGATATACGGTTGAGAAAATCATCAATTCGCTGCTGTAAAATCTCTCGTCTTACTAATTCCTTGAGGCAATGCAATGCTCCAGCTGAGCAACAGCAATGCGAGCGTGAGCGCGCTCATCAAATCGCTAAACACTAAGGCATAAGTGCACAGCATGATAATGCTTATCAAGAGGACGGTCCATCGCGTTATTCTAAAGAACATCAGTGCAGGAAAACAAGTAGCGAATAACAGTGTCGTGTAAGTAAAAAGTGCAGAAAGCGAAGCAAGTCCTTCGCGATGTTCTAGAACCCAATGTCGTACGCGGTTGTCCTGATGAATGGCGTAATAAAAGGCATTCCCTTGCTGCCACTGCGGGTTTCCCCAGGCCATGGCAACAAATCCTACCACGAACAACAGGGATTGAACACGCAGAAAAATCATCAGCCAATAACGAAGGTTCATGCGATCAAAAAAATCACCGTTGAGGCACAGAGGAATACTCGCAAAACAGCTAGACAATAACATAGGCATCGCCCAACCATAAGCCGAAGGCGCTGCAGCGTAGAGCATCAGTGCGGTTAGCCATGCGCCTGCTCTTGGCAGCGCAGCAAATGAAGTGGGAATTAGCGCGAGTAAACAACAAGTGATGTGTGTGATGATGACGGGAAGCGAAAATTCCGGTGCGTAATACACCCGCAATATGGCATTTGACACCATGCCGTCAGCGTGACCGTAGCGGTAAAATACATTCTCAGCCCCCCAAAGGAAGTTGTGCTCGGGCAGCAGAATTAACAGCTGCACCAGCAGCAAAACGAATGGAGCGTTTGACAGCAGCAGCTCACCGCCGCTTTGCTGTTGTGAAGAAAGTTTGATATGATTAAGCAATGCTCTCATGGCAAGTCCAACGCCGGAAATTCAAGGTAAGATCGTTGAAACGTATAGGCTTGATCGGGCGCCGGGGTAAAGCGATAATTCAACCGTATTTGAATAGAATCAGCCGCAGGTTGATGGTGAAGCTGCTGCAAGCGCACAATGAAGTATAACGCCTTACTATACGCGCTGCTTTGCAAGACGTGATCGAAGTGCTGTTTGCCCCCCTCAGCATACAAATTATGCAACACCTGCCAGCGAAATTCTTCACAGAGGCTTTGTTCGATGTGTTCAGTCGTGCTGTGCAAGGAATCGCCAAAAGCGCCTGAAGCATCACGCCAATCCGTCCAACCGTTTATTCCGGTTGCTCGAAACTCCAGTTGACAATCAGATGTAGCAAGGGTAGTTCCCGGCAATGGAGTTGGTGTGGGAAAAAGCGGATAGGTGTAGGCAGTAGTCACTTGCTTAACACTATTGCTTAAGTATGCTTCAAACATATGTCCGGCAAGCATGAGCAAATGCATCGCCGGCAATGCCGGCAATAGAATGGTAAGTACGCGACGAATGGGAGCGTTCATTTGCTTGCCCGAAAGTACTGCGTGCGCAGTTTTTTTCCTGATCCGACTTAAGTTTGTCTCAAACAAATCGCTATGGAAATCAAAGCCAATGACCCCGGTCTTAAATCGTGGGTGAATGTGCCGGAGGGATCAGACTTTCCCATTCAAAACCTGCCTTTCGGAATATTTAGAACAGAGAGTCAGTTTCCCCATGTGTGCTGCGCCATTGGTGATTACCTCATCGACTTAAAAGCCTTGCACGTCATGGGTTATCTTGAAAATCTTCCGTTCACATTGGAAGACATGGTAAGCCCCACATTGAATCGCTGCATGCGTCATGGCAAACAAGCCATGCGCGATCTCAGAAACCGTATATCAAAATTGCTGCGCAGTGATCAACCGGATTTGCGCGACAAGGAGCATCATGTAAGACAGGTACTCTTTCGTCAGGATGAGGTGCAAATGCTCATGCCTATTGCTGTTGGTGATTACACCGATTTCTACAGCAGTGAGGATCATGCGCGCAATGTGGGTACCATGTTTCGCGATCCCGCGAAAGCACTTTTGCCCAACTGGAAACACCTTCCTGTTGGTTATCACGGAAGAGCTTCGAGTATTGTTATCAGCGGCACACCGATTCATCGTCCCATGGGTCAAATCAACCCGAGTGATGACACACCTCCGACCTTTGGCCCCACCAAGCAACTCGATTTTGAATTGGAGATGGCGTTTGTGACCTTCGACGGCAAACCGCTGGGGCAGCGTATTTCAACGGAAGAGGCGGATGATTATATTTTCGGAATGATGCTTTTCAATGACTGGAGCGCTCGTGACATTCAGCGCTGGGAGTACGTGCCTTTGGGTCCTTTCCTTGCGAAGAATTTTGCCTCAACTGTTTCACCTTGGGTGGTGACACTCGATGCACTGGAACCTTTCCGTGTGCCCGGACCCGAGCAGGATCCAAAGGTGTTACCTTATCTGGAATATGCCGGCAACAAGAATATCGATATTCAATTGCAGGTTGCTATTCAACCAAAAAATGCTGAAGCGACTGTTGTTTCCAAAAGCAATTACAAATACATGTATTGGAACATGGCACAGCAGCTCGCGCATCATACCGTTAACGGATGCAATATCCGTTGCGGAGATATGATGGCGAGTGGAACCATCAGCGGTCCGCATGAAGGATCGTATGGCAGTATGCTTGAAATTGCCTGGAAGGGTACCAAGCCTGTTCAGATGAATGATGGCACACAACGTACATTCATCAATGATGGTGATGCTGTCGTGATGCGTGGTTATGCTGAACGCAGTGGTATTCGAATTGGCTTCGGAGAGTGTGTAGCAGAGGTGCTGCCGATGTGTGTATAGCTGCTTTAGAATGCATGAGGTGCTTTAACCAAATTCATTTCCACGCGAGCTTATTCGCAACTTTGGGCTGCTTTGTTGTAATCGTTTTTTTCGTTAGCGTGCCGCTTGAATCTTCGGGGCAAAAACAAATCGCCAATCAGCAAAACACTTGGCTCATGGTTTTCGGTAATCATCGCCTCACAAATCACTGGGGCTTTAATACCGAGTATCAATGGCGGAGGACAAATGGGTTGCTTCACTGGCAACAATCACTGTTTCGAACGGGTATCGATTTTTATGGAAAGCGTGGCTTGCAATTAACCATCGGGTACGCATGGATAAAAACATTCCCTTACGGAGAACAACCGGTTTCGCATGTGAACGACGAACACCGCATCTGGCAGCAAGTTCTCATGAAGTCAATGATGGGTAGGTGCGAAGTACAGCACCGTTTTCGATGTGAACAACGCTTACTCGAAAATTGGGTAATCACTGAGGATGGGAATTACCTTCTCGACAACATCCTCTATCGACAACGTGCACGCTATCGGGTTATGATTACGGTTCCCTTGTCGAAAGCGCAATTGGCGGATAAAACACTCTTCCTTACAGCATCGGACGAGGTCTTCCTTGGTTTTGGAAAAGGCATCGGTAAAAATGTCCTCGACCAAAATCGCTTAGCTGTTGCATTTGGTTGGCGGTTCAACGCGGCATGCAACATTCAGCTCGGTTACCTCAATCAGTACATCATTAAAAAGGACGGTGTAATGGCTGAGCGAAATCACACTCTGCAATTGGGTATGACGTACAATCTTGATTGGAGAAAGAAAGAAGAGTGATTTGAAAAACAAAGAGCCGGTCATGCCGGCTCTTTGTCTTTGAAGAAAATGCTGGTGGGCAATACTGGGCTCGAACCAGTGACCCCTACCTTGTCGAGGTAGTGCTCTGAACCAACTGAGCTAATTGCCCGAAAAAAATGAGCCGGAGCTCATTTAAAAGTGTGGACCCGGTGGGGGTCGAACCCACGTCCAAACAAGGAATTTCTAAGGTTTCTACATGCTTATTCTGTAATTGGTTTTCGTTGCAGGCAAGGCCGCAGACAGCCAAATCCTACACTTAGCGCGTGTTGTTTAGCAAATTCCTACGAGCGTCGGTTTCTGCGATCTCTCTTTGATGAAGCCTCATTGCCGGTAACCGAGAGCGGGGTTAGCCGACGAGACAGTGCTTGTCACGAATCCAATTCGTGATTAGGCGTAATCACACCCGGTGATTAGGCTGCAAGCGCGTAAGAAGTGTTGTCATTTCTGACTTACAGTTTCAGATTAAAGAGCTATCCTGCAAAACGCTCTGCATGCTTGCTCAGCTATTCTTCTTGCTGTCAAATCCGGGGAACGGGCCCTTGAACTTTTCATCTCACCATAGTGGTGAGCGAGGAGAAGAACAATGTCAAAGAACGCCGCAAAGATAGCATGAACAAAGGTCTTATCAAGCCAAATTGCCTTAACCGTCTTATTTACCCCGTTGAGGTTGCGCGTCAATAACGAACTTGCCTCGGTACATTTGCAAAAAAATTGATTCAATGACAATCAAGAAAATCGGAATTATTCGAGAAGGAAAAGTGCCGCCTGACCATCGAGTTGCGCTTACGCCGGATCAATGTGCTCATATCAAAAAAACGATGGCCGTTGAAGTGGTAGTGCAGCCAAGTCCCATTCGACGATACAGCGATCAGGAGTACACCGCAGCCGGAATCGCCCTTCAGGAAGATCTCTCCGATTGCGATCTGCTCATTGGTGTGAAGGAAGTGCCCATTGATATGCTCCTGCCCGGGAAGTCCTATATGTTCTTCTCCCATACCCTGAAGAAACAACCCTACAACGCCAAACTACTCAAAGCGATTTTACAGCGCAACATCCGATTGATTGATTACGAAGTGATCAAGGATTTGAATAAAAAACGCCTGATTGGTTTCGGTCGCTATGCGGGTATTGTCGGCGCCTATCACGCTTTCCGCGCTTATGGATTGAAGCATGGTCTATATTCCATCAAGGCTCCGCATGAATGTGCCGATCGCAAGGAACTCGAACAGCAACTCGCGTCCATTTCGTTGCCTTCCAACATGCGTGTGGTCGTTACCGGGTTTGGTAGGGTAGGGAATGGCGCAGAGGAAATACTCAAGCTGCTGCCGCTGCGCAGAGTTTCCGAAGCCGATTTTCTCAATGAACGGTTTAATGAACCCGTCTATACGCACCTTGACACCGCCGATTACTATGTACGCAAAGATAGAGGCGGTTTTGATAAGACCGATTTTTACAATAACCCTCAGGCGTATCAATCGACGCTTGCAGATACCGTGCGCTCTGCTGATTTGTATATCGCTTGCCACCTCTGGGCTTCCGGCAATCCTGTGCTTATCACCGCTGAGGATTTGCGTCATCCTAACTGGCATTGCCGCGTCATCGCGGATGTGAGTTGCGACGTGAAAGGCCCAATTGCTTCCACACTGAGAGCATCAACGATTGCTGATCCCCTTTACGGTTATGATGTGCAAACGGGAAATGAATGCAGCTGGAAGGATGAGCAGGCGCTTTGCGTTATGGCCATCGACAATTTGCCATGCGAACTTCCCAAAGATGCTTCTGAAGATTTCGGTAATGAACTCATCAAAAGTGTGCTGCCTCCGCTGTTGAGTGGTGATCCCGATCAAATTATCTGGCACGCGACAGAGACAACCTTGCAAGGAGAGCTCACACCCCATTTTGCCTACTTGAGAGACTACGCCGAAAGCGCTAAGTAATTACTGCGCGCTAAAGGTGAAGGTGATGGTACCATCTTGCTTTCGGCTGCGACTGCTGTAATCGAAACGCCATTTGCGCGCGTATTTTTCAGATTCACCGCGCAAACATTCGTTGAGCGATGAGGCGGATTCATTGATGCGCGCATCAATAACTTTTCCCAGTTCATCAATACTGACATTGACGACAACGGTACCGTTGGTTTTGCAGCGGTAGGTCGGTATGGGATTCTCTAACGGATCGCGACCCGCCATGTTGAACGACGCCGTCACCGGTCCGCTGTAACTCTTGTTCTGCTTTTGCTCGCGATACCAGTCCATATCGCTTTTCTTCGGTTCACTGCTGCTAGTGCCTTGCCCTTGGGACTTGTTAGCCACAGTGTAATCCGGTTCGCCTCCCTTCAGCTTAGCAAACTCCTCGGCCTCCATGTTTTTAAGGTCATTGTACACTTGCTCTTTCATTTGCGAAGAACTCATGCCCCGATAACTGCGCGCATCCGATGATCGTTCAGAATTTTCATTGGCGACCAAATTTTTCAATTCACCGCTGCGCTGCATTTGCTCTTGAGGCTCAGGTTCCTCGGGCAAGGGCTCGTCAGGAAGCATGTCCATGGCCAATTCCTCATAGACAACCTCATCTTCTGCAACCCGATGATCCTGCGTCAGCATTTGAGTGACGAACAGAATAAAGATGTGCGCAATCAGCGACACGATGATGGCCTGGTACACAAAAGCCATTTGCTCTTTGGGCCGCTCATCAAGTGACTTGAGGAAGTCTGATGCCCGCGTAGCATTGATGGTGATTTCACCATCGGTTGAGGCCACTTCGGTTTTATTATGTTCCTGATTTTCAGACATTCGCTGATGCGTAATCGCGGTATTCCCACCCTGCAAGTTAGCGTTATTACAGGCTGAAAGGAAGCCCGTTCAAGGAGTTATTCAATAAACAAGGTCGATTAGTTCGAAGTGTTAAAATTGACTTTCGTCCGTGCGTTCAAC
>JBKCDO010000218.1:0-16843 GCA_046304755.1 Flavobacteriales bacterium | reverse complement strand
CAACTACATAGCCTATGACCTTTTGCACGGAACAAAAGATTATAAGGATAAATACTCCAATATTCAGCGCATCGCTTTTGTGAATTACATACGTGGACACGTTTTGAAGCTTGCCCTTTCCCGCAAGCGACTTGGACTGCCTGCCGAAAATTTCAACTCAACAGCACGCGAGATTTTGTTGCAGATGTATGCGAATCCGGTCATCAACAAGCGGAACTTAGAGCGAGAAAAGCCAACAATAGAATCAGAAGCGACCTATGAATAGCCTCAAGCTGCTGTTGCTCTTTTGCCTTTTTTTCATTCGTCTGGAGCAACTGAATGCTCAATGCCCTGCTTGTATGCAGGAAAACAATCGAATTGTGAATGGTGATTTCGAAAATGGCAATGTTGGTTTCTCCTCTTCCCTCGATTATGTGACTTTCTTTCCGTTCATCTGCACCTTGTGCCCGGAAAACAATTATGCGATTGGCAACAACGCAACACTATTCAATAGCGATTTTACGGGTAACGACCATACGAATCCTCCCGCGGGCGATTTCTTCATAGCTAATGCTCCGGGTTCTGCCGGAACCTCCGTTTGGTGTCAAGATTTGACGGTATACCCCCAAACAACATACACCCTTACGTTCTGGGCACGCGATGTGGCAGATAATTCCAATCCGCATCCCCTTGCCCTGCTTATTCCTGTATTCAATGGTATTGCCGAAGATGATACTCTTGTAGCACAAGGAGGATGGTCTTCACTGACCGTTACCTGGAATAGTGGCAATGTAACGACACTCTCCTTATGCATCATCGATGTTCAGACGGAGACCGGAGGTAATGACTTCGGACTTGATGATATCACGCTAACCGCATGCGAACCTATCCAACTGACCCAACCGGCCTTTGCGGGTAACGACACAACACTCTGTAGCAATACACCGCTGGTCATCGGCATAAACCCGATCACTGGTTATAGCTACACATGGAATAATGCTGAAGGGCTTTCTTCCGTAAGCCTTTCGAACCCAACCGTGAACATCGAAAACACTTCCGATAGCATCCTGCATGTCAGCTATATTGTACAACGTGATTCGGCCAACGTTGGCTGTTTGGCTTCTGATACCATCCAACTGAGCATCCTGCCGATTTATGACGTGTTTATTGGAAATGACACATCCCTTTGTGCACTCGACGCAGTTGAGTTATCCGTTCCTCCGTTATGGGAGAGCGTTGAGTGGTCTGATGGAAATAGTGCATTGAGCAGTCTATTCGGAATAGGACAACACAGTATCGTAGTTACTCAAGGAGAGTGCACTAAATCCGATTCCATACTGGTTAGTGCGGTGGAAGTTGAAACCACCGGTTTCCCCGACACCATTTTTCACTGCGCCACCACTGATCTTGTTTTGGAAGCTCCCATGGATGGTATCTGGATGTGGAATCAAACATCTGCGCCCAACCCTATTGTAGCAGATACTTCAGCGACGTACCAGTTCACCTACATCTCATCCGGTTGTAATGTGATTGATACACTTGAGGTGAGGCTCTTTGAAGAGCTCTTTGCTCAACTTTCTACCGATACAATCCTCTGCGAAGGCACCTCGGCGATCATTCAATCGGCCTATGCCGGATCATGGAATACAGGATTATTTGGAGAAACCTTGACGATTGATACTGCCGGGGAATACTTCATTCTGGTTGAAAATGGACCGTGCATGACCACTGACTCAATCACTGTCTATCCCCTTGCGTTGCCATTTGTATCGCTGGGAAATGATACAACCTTCTGTGAGGATTTTCCAATCGTACTCGATGCATTCGCCGAGCAACATAGCGCTTACTTATGGTCAACCGGTGATACCACCGCCACCATAACTTCCGGCGGCAGCGGCGCCTACAGTGTTTCAGCCTACAATGCATGTGGGTCATTTAACGACGAAATTCTCATCGATAATTTCTCCTGTAGTTGGGAGTTGTTTGTTCCATCCTGCTTTACGCCTAACGAAGACACCTTCAATGAGTCGTGGTTCGTGACCGGTTATAACATCAATTCTATGCAAGTCTGGATTTAAAACAGATTTGGAGAAGCCATTTTCTTCTCTCCTGATGGTATTCAAGGCTGGTCGCCGGGTACTGGTATTGGCGATGATGTTTACAATTACCGCATCCAGGCGACTACCTTCGATGGGCAGGAAGTGGTGAAAACAGGGCCAATCTATTTGGTTCGATAAAGCCGATTTTCCTTCATATTTGTACCCTCACAAATTGTTCAGCTATGAGTTGGTTTACGCGCAAAATGCAAGGTATTACTACCAAGTACAAGGAAAAGAAAGAAATTCCCGAAGGCCTGTGGTATAAGTGTCCCGAGTGCAAACACGTGTTGACCAGTGAAGAACATGCCGAACAAAACTGGTGCTGCAACAAATGCGGCTATCACGAGAAAATCAACTCGCTGCAGTACTTCAGTATTTTGTTTGACGACAACGAATTCACCGAAGTTGCTGCCAACATGACCAGTGGTGACCCGCTTACGTTCACCGATACCAAATCCTATAAAGACCGCATCAAAACCACGATTGCGAAAACAGGACTGAAAGATGCCATTCGTGTGGCCAAAGGAAAAATCAATGGTCATGAAACGATTATTGCTTGCATGGACTTTGGCTTTATCGGAGGATCCATGGGGTCCGTAGTGGGTGAAAAATTTGCCAAAGGCGTTGATGCTGCGATTGAAGCCAAGTGCCCATTCATTTGCATTTCTAAATCGGGCGGAGCCCGCATGATGGAGGCGGGGCTTTCACTGATGCAAATGGCGAAGACCTCCGCTAAACTCACCCAGCTTGCCGATGCTCATTTGCCCTATATCTCTTTTCTTACAGATCCCACTACAGGCGGCGTGACGGCGTCATTTGCGATGCTTGGCGACATCAATATTGCGGAACCAAAGGCATTGATCGGCTTTGCCGGTCCGCGTGTGGTGAAGGAAACTATTGGCAAAGATTTGCCTGAAGGATTTCAAAGCGCAGAGTTCGTCTTGGAACATGGCTTCCTAGACTATATCGTAGAACGAAAAGATCTCAAGGCCAAGGTCGGCCAGTCCATTCAGTGGTTTAAATAAATCATCCTTGATTTATTGCTTTACCAAGCGCATCGTCTCCGACGCTGTGTCGTTTTGCACCTCGATGAGGTAAATCCCCTGTGACCATTCGGAAAGTTCTAAGTGCAGACGTGATGAAAACTGACCTTTCATCACCACTTGTCCTTGTGAATTCAACACTGTGTAATTGGCAGGACCAACACTTGTGATCCATGCATTATTGGTTGCAGGGTTAGGATACAACTGCAGTCCATTCGAATGGAGGTTATCCATGCCCAAGCAGGTCTCAACGATAATCGCATCCGAGGCGCTTGCTTCGCAGTTGAATTCATTGGTTACTGAATAACTCACCGTATTCACTCCGGTAAGCGCTGAACCGATATCGAACCAGTTATTCACTACACCATCTCCGCTGAGGATGCCGCCAACAGGACTTGCTGTCCAGCTAATTCCTGAGCCCGACTCGCACAACGTATCCGCAGTGAAAGCGAATTGAACCTGTGGAACAGGATGAACCGTTAGTGAGTATGGATAGACTGTCGTGCAGCCATCCACGCTAGAACCATAAATCAAAATAGTTTGTGAACCCGGCGGAAGAAAAATCAAACTGTCGCCCTCCAATCCATTGCTCCAGCTAACCTCATCGGCTCCATCAATTGTAACTGAAGCAGAATCACCATAGCATAATGATGTCGGGCCATTAAACAATAATTGAGGATAAGGATACACGGGCATTGGATAGGCTACAGTGCGAGGACAACCATTGCCCCCAATGGACGTGACGACATAGGTTGTATCATCAAAAGGCGTCACAGGAATTACCGGGCTAACCGATCCGCCCGACCATGTAAATACTCCATCAGTAACAATCTCCAGTGAAGCAGAATCACCTTCGCAGATGTATGCAGGACCAATGAATTCAATACTGGGGGCCGGATCAACATTGATATTAAAAATCGAAAAGTCTGCACACCCGTATACATTATACCCAACGAAACTTATGGCACTATCCGTGACCGGTGTTAAGTCAACCGTCTCGCCTTCCAGAATCCCACCCCAGATATAGGTAATGGCCCCAATAGCAGTAACAGTGGCGGTGTCACCTTCACAGATCGAGTTTTCTCCGAATGCGGTTACAATAGGAATCTCATGCACCGTAATGCTCAACGTGTCATAGTTGATACACCCCAACGCTGTTGCACCAATTACGGAAAACACTGTATCCACAGAGCCCTCAAACTCAAGTGTATCGCCTACAAATCCATTGCTCCATGTATACTGGAATGCCCCATTTCCCTGCAACAGAATGGGCCTCTCCAGGCAGAACGCGGTCAACGTATCAATTCTCACCTCAGGAGTTTGGTCAACGTAGACATCAACATCCTGTGCGATTTGACAACCATACAAAGAAGAACCTACAATTGACCAATCCAACGTCTGGTCAGCAGTGAGCTGAAGATCTTGCTGAGCGCCTGACAACAATGTATCGCCTGTTGCAAGATCCAGCCAAACATATTCATAGGCACCGGAGGCATAAATCTCTATTGGAAAGGTTTCACACAGTGAATCAGGATAGGTAACTGACAATGCAGGATATTCATCAACAATGTAAGATATCACATCATCAACCACACATTCAAACTCCCCAAATACCTGAACAAATACAGTTGCGTCATCGGGTAATTCAAACTCGAGTGAATCTGTAAACGTACCATAACCATCGAACCGATAACTGAGCGCATTACCTGTTCCCACAGCGAGTGCTAACTGGCCGGTGCATAAGGTTGTATCTGTGATAATTTCATATTCAATCGAATCAGCCACGTCTATGGTGAAATTAAAAATACTATCACAAGAGCCCGAGTAAATTTTCAACTCCAACGTCGTGTCTTGTGTGAATGATGTCGTAATTCTGGTTGCTTCACTAAAATCAATAAGCCACTGCACAGACGTTGCGTTAACGATATCAATAGTAATTTCCTGTCCATAACACACCTGCTGAGGCGCAACGACTCCCGTGCTGTCAAAGTCCAATACAGCAATCGTGAAATAATTAAAAAACGTACATCCCGCTGAATCAGTGTATGCAGCATATGTTTGATAGGTGCTGTCCGGTGCAAATTCACGCAGAACACTTTTTGTTCCATCGTCCCAAGTCAGTTCATAGCCCTCAACAGACGATAAAACCGTTGAACCGCCAACGCATACTTCAGTAGTCCCTGTTAAGGTGAATGTCGTTGGTTCAACCAAAGTAATATTTGCGGAACCCGCCCCCTGACAGACAGCAGTGTCCGCTGTGTAAATCACTTCATAATCCCCCGGAGCTAAACCTGTCGGGTCGAAAAGTCCATCCGGTGAAACTCCGGTGCCCGAATAAACTCCACCAAATGGCTCCACCGGTGGGAGATAAATTGGATTCCCGTTAGTGCATAGTGTATCAATACCCGTCAAATCAAACACTACATCGCATGGCTCCTGAGCCTTAGCAATAAATGGAAGAACAAAAAAAAGGACCAATAGTGGCAGGCTTCTCAACATGTTGCAGTGTTTTTTGAAAGGCCCAAATTAACGAATCATGGACATCCATACAAGCTGACTTTTACAACTTTACAAACCTCATTTGTCCTTGCCACCGCTCCTTATCTTTGCACGGCCATGAACCCCTTTCGGACGATTGCTTTTCATACCCTGGGCTGCAAGTTGAACTTTTCGGAGACCTCAACACTCGCCCGACAATTCACCGACGCCGGTTATTGCCGTGTGGATATGGAAGCCAATCCTGATGTATTGGTTATCAATACGTGCAGCGTTACCGAACAAGCCGATAAAAAGTGTCGCAACTTGGTCAGCAGAGCAGTGCGCAATAATCCCGGTGTTTATGTGGCTGTCGTTGGGTGTTATGCACAACTTAAACCGCAGGAAATCGCCGCCATTCCGGGCGTTGACATCGTATTGGGCGCAGGGGAAAAATTCAATCTTACGGCACACGTAGAGGCGAAGTTGAAGAACCAAAACACGCTGATCCACGTAGGGGAAATCAAGGATGTCAAAGATTTCATACCATCGTTTTCTGCCGGCGACCGGACACGCACGTTTCTCAAAGTGCAAGATGGATGTAATTATTTCTGCGCGTTCTGTACCATTCCGCTAGCCCGCGGCAGAAGCCGCAGCGCACCCTTGGCAGAAACTCTCGCCGAAGCACAAAGAGCCATCGATACGGGTGCAAAAGAAATTGTTCTCACAGGTGTCAATATCGGAGACTATGGCGCGCAGCATCAAACAAGTCTGCTTGAATTGGTGCAACGATTGGATGAACTATCCGGCGTAGAGCGATTCCGCATTTCATCGATTGAACCCAATCTGCTCTCCGACGAAATCATCGCCTTCGTTGCTTCATCGAAAAAGTTCATGCCGCACTTTCACATTCCCCTGCAAAGTGGAAGCGACGACATTTTGAGGGCCATGCGCCGCAGGTACCGAACAGAACTCTATGGTGAGCGCATCAATTCCATCAAAACACGCATGCCACATGCGTGCATTGGTGTCGATGTGATCACCGGTTTCCCTTCTGAATCCGAAGCCCATTTCAAACAAACCCATGAATTCTTGCAAGACCTTCCTGTATCGTACTTGCACGTCTTCACCTACAGCGAGCGCGACAACACCACCGCTCTGCGCATCAACGAGGTTGTTCCTATGGCAGATCGCCATCATCGAACCAATGTGCTGCGCCTTTTGTCAGAAAAGAAGAAGCGCGCCTTTTACGAAGGGTTTCACCAAACCAATCAACGCGTACTTTGGGAAGGACAAGAAGAAGACGGACGCATGTTTGGCTTCACCGAGAACTACCTCAAAGTCGCACGACCATTTGATGCCTCACAAGTCAATCACATAGAAGAAGTTACGCTGGTTGACTTGGGAGCGGATATTATCTACCGGGTTGAAGGTTAAATGTTGAAGGTTGCCTGTAGCCATTTGTTAGTCACCTTTTGCTCGTAAGTATTGATAATGACCTTATCGCGGGAGAAGCCCAAGCCAATATCGAAGGAATATTTACCCACCCAAAATTCAACACCTGTTTGTACGAAAGCGCCGAAACCAACGCCCGTGTTGGGAGTTGCAGACATGGGAGTTTGTCCCGCTACAAAACTACTCGTGATCAAATCAAACTGGCGATCGGCTACAAGAACATAATTACGCATCCACTTTGTGCCTAGCATGCTACCACCGACTTGCACAAAAAAGTTAGAGTAATCACCCATCATCCAGCCCTGACGGTAACCCAGGTTAATGTTGAAGCGCTGTTCCTCGCCTGCTATGGACAATAAAGTTGGTCCAACGTTATTCTGTGCTGTCTGCGATGTCGGTGGCAATTGCATGGTAAACTGCCCAACAGCTTTCAATTTGCAGGCATTCACATTCATCAATACTGCCGCATATCGATTGAAATTCCATTTCAAATTCAGCCCCACATACATCGCAGGATTGTAGCGCATATTGGTTGGAGCGTAGTCGAAAGGAAAACTATAGGTCTGCGTATTGTAAAAATTCTGAATCTCCCGTATGTCATTCGATTGCGCAAATGGTCCATCGATGCCGATGCGTTCGGGAATGGAATACCAGCGCACATTTGCAGCAGCATTCACGTCTTCTGCAAACGGCCCACTGCCGTTGTAAATATTGGCCGTCTCACCGTTGGCGAAATAACTCCCGATGTTCAACCCGAAGCTCAATCCTTGCAAAGTATCCTCTTGTTCTTCATCGTCCTCGTATACAAACGAGTTGGGAGAAAGACCTGAAAACAAACGCTGCTGTGCTTGCGCCGAAACTTCACCGCAAGCAAAGAAACTCAGCAATGACAGTGTTTGAAGTGATACGGAAATTTTCATCGTGCTTAGGATTTTGGTTGATCCGAATTTAGGGATTGAATGCGCTTCATCACGGCACTGCTCAGGCGCGTGGTATCATTCACAATGGACATGTAGGTCGGCACACTCATCCCCTGCTTACCGGCCTCACAGTGCGCCTTTATTTTGGAAAGCCCTTGCTGAATTTCATCGTTCAAAGCAGACAAATCCACTACAGGTGAAGGCGCAGATGATATCGGAGCAGAAACAACTACCGGTTCAACCTTCTTTTTCTCAGCCATCAAATGCTGCTTCAATTCGCTCTTGGCTGCCTCCAGCTTGCGCACCAATTCCTCCTTCTCCGAAGTGTCCTCTGAGCGACTTCGCAAGAGCCGGAGTTTTTTCTTTCCTTTGAGCATAAATAAGAAGGCGACCAGACATAGGATAAAAAGTACCGACGCCAACACAATCAACATCATGCGCGTCTTTGCCTGCTCTTTATCCGAATTCTTCTGACTTGATGAAAGCTGCTGAATCTCCTGTGCATGCTGTTTCTGTGCTAGGCGCAAACTATCACCCAACGCCTCTCGCTCTGCTGTCCAATCGCCATATGCTCCGGCATGCAACGCATTTTGCATGCGGTAGACAGTTGCGTAATCCGATGCTTCAAGCGCAAATTCGAGCAAAATCGCCGAAACTTCCTGGTGATAAGGACTAAGCCCTTCCGGCATTTGCACATCCCCGAAAGCCGCCTTTAAGGATGCATACTGCGTCATCGCATTTCCCTTCGACATGGCGAGCAACGCCCTGTCTATCGCAACCGCCCGAAACGCAGGCGTTTGCACGAACAGACTATCCCTTGTCAAACTGTCATAACGCTGAAGGAAGGGCTTATCCTTCGATGGCATAGAATCATGCATTGCAAACACGGCTTTCAATCGCTCGAGCTGCAAAGGATATAACTCCAACGACAACTTACGCACCTGAATCACTTCCAAACTATCTATGGCTTGAGCACTTACTGTCAATGACAACAGCATAAACACTCCGCCTATGAGTATTCGACTTAACTTCATTTTTCTTTCAATAGATTTAGAATAAACTCCAACTGGGTATCACGTTCCAAATTCAAATCCGCCGGGGTGCAATCCACCCAATGATCGGGAATGATTCCTTTTCGCTCATAGGTAAACGAATCATCGTAATTGTATCGGATAGTAGCAATGCTCACCTGCAATCCTGTTTTGGGCAACGTATACAGCGCGGGATTCCCCCATGTTCCCGTTTTGGGACCTAAGCACTGCTGACCGACAACTTGTCCGCGATGATTACGTTGAAAACCGTTTGTAAAATCCACTGCTGCTGAAGCGGTAAGACCGTTGATCATCAGGTAGCACTTACCCGTGAATACTTCTTGCTTTAAATGACGCGTCGGATTTTTAAAGAATACTGTATCAATTCCTCCACGAGGCAACGAAGCGAAATGACGAAAACTTTGCACGTCTTCGTTGTTTTTGAAAAACAGAAAGGCCATCACATTGCCGAAGGCCGAATAAAACAAGCGCGCGCGTGAAGCCGCAAGTTCACTGTTTTTTCCAATAACATTACTCGGCGTGTTATAGCCCGCCGTATCCAAAAAGGCGTAGAGATATTCTACCAAGGCGCTGCTACCTCCACCATTGCCTCGCAGGTCAATCGCCAAATTGCCGTAATTACCCTCGTTGATAAGAGCAAAACTTTCCTTCAAGCGCTTACGGTATTTGCCCGATGCCGGCGGAGCAAATGTGCTCACCCGTAATACCGCAAGGTTGTGTTCATCATCCATCTTCAACGTAACAGGAAACGGCATGTCTGCCTGTTCACGCTCCATGCGCTTGCGATAAAATTCTTTGCGCTGAAAACCGCGAAGTTCAATCTGCAACGTATCGCCGGACTGAAAATCGACCACTTGCACGCGATTGACTTTATCGTATGGATTTTTTAATCCTGCACAAATCGTCATAATAGATGTTGCCACGGAATTTTGCGCTTCTGTGGCATCGCCTTCTATACAAGCATAGCTCATGGCATGTTTGAACATCGACTCAACAGACACGCTATTGATAGACAAAAGCTCACTTCCGCGCGTGATCTTATTCTCCCAATCACCTTTGACATAAAAACGCTGCCGGCCATTCGAAACCCGCTCCACTTGCAGCGGCAGGAAATAACCACCGTCCGCCATTTGCAAATACTGAAGTTGACTGTAGTCAATAGAAGTGTGTGAGTCGCGCAAGGTGTTGAGCAAATTGGCAACAATGAGCGAGTAGTCGCGCAACGTGGTGCGCTCATCGATGGCATAACCACTCGCTTCAAATACCTTATTGAAATATGACTCCGCGGTAAATGCAAATGGATCGGGATGACTTTGCATCAGCTCCTTCTTGAGCGCCTCTAAATCCGCTTGCAAATCACTTTTGAAATAGAGTGAGTCCAGGCGTTGCTGACTCCGACCAACACCGAACACTAGAATTAAAAATAGACCAATGAGAAATCGCATGTGCTTATTCCTGATTACGCTTTTTCACCATCGTTAAAATGGTGGCCAGTGCCACCGTCTCACCGGTTTCATCATATACATCTACCAGAAACTTCACAATGCCTTTGGCTACATCCTCCGGCGTTCGTTTTTCCTGATCCACTTTCTCTTTCACCGTGAAGCGAACCCCAATCGTCATTCCCGGGTAAACCGGTTTGGTGAAACGTGCCTCCTCCAGTCCATAGTTCAGTAACACAGGCCCCTTCTTGGGATCAACAAACAATCCTGCGGCCTTGGAAAGTACAAAATATCCATGCGCCACGCGGCGATCGAACACAGTACCTTCCAATGATGTCGCATCCATGTGCGCATAAAAATTATCGCCGCTGACATTGGCGAAGTTCACAATGTCGGCTTCAGAAACGGTGTGCTTATGGGTGAAGACTGTATGACCGATTTGAAGGTCTTCAAAATGTTGTCGGAACAAATGTGGATTCGCTTCTTCCTGATGACCACCGTATTGATAGACGTTTGTAATAGCGGTGAGTGTTGTGGGTGAACCCTGAATAGCAGTGCGCTGCAGGTAATGCATTACGCCGCGCTTTCCGCCCATTTCCTCCCCTCCTCCTGCTCTACCCGGACCACCATGCACGAGCAACGGCATGGGAGAGCCATGTCCTGTGCTTTCCGGCGCACTCTCGCGATTCAATACCAGAATGCGTCCGTGATGCGAGGCACTCCCAAGCACGAAATCAGTTGCAATACGATTATCATGCGTGGTGATGCTGCACACCAACGAGCCCTTACCCATCTTGGTCAGCGCAATGGCATCATCCAAATGATCGTAAGGCATCAAGGTGGTGATTGGACCAAAGGCTTCCACTTCGTGGGTGGATGTATGGTTGAATGGATCTGAGTTCAACAGCAAAATCGGCGATAAAAACGCACCGTGCTCGAAGCTTGCGTCAATCAATTCTGCTTTCGAAGGATCACCGTATACGATTTTCGATTCACGCTTAAGCGCTTCCAGTTTTTCGAGTACATCAATGCGCTGTGACATGGCTGCAAGAGCCCCCATGCGCACGGATTCATTGCGCGGATTGCCGATAGCAGTCTTTGCGAATGCCTTACCCAGGGCGATTTGCACATCCTCCACATATTCCTGAGGCACCATCACGCGACGGATAGCAGTACACTTCTGACCACATTTTACGGTCACCTCTTTGCGCACTTCCTTGATGAACAAATCAAACTCCTCTGTTCCGGGAGCCGCATCTCGTCCGAGCACTGCTGCATTCAGTGAGTCAGCTTCCATGTTAAAATGAACGGATTCAGAAATGATGCGAGGGTGCGATTTGAGCATGCGTCCTGTCGAAGCACTTCCCGTAAACGTAACCACATCCTGCGACATCACGTGATCCAAAATGCCTTCCGCACTGCCACAGATAAGCTGCAGCGAACCTTCGGGAAGAATACCGGATGCAATGATATCGCGCACAACAATCTCGGTTAGATAAGCCGTAATCGTTGCCGGTTTTACGACAGCCGGCATTCCCGCCAGCAGATTCACCGCGATCTTTTCCAGCATGCCCCAGATAGGGAAATTGAAGGCATTGATATGAAGAGCAACCCCTTCGCGCGGAACCATGATGTGATGCCCAAGGAATGTCCCTTGCTTCGACAATTTGGCGGTTTCACCATCCACATAAAATCGTTCGTTGGGAAATTGGCGGCGAAGCGAAGCATAAGCGAAGAGATTTCCAATACCGCCGTCAATATCAATCCAGCTATCAATCTTCGTTGCACCCGAAGCGTAACTCAACTCGTAATACGCTGCTTTGCGCTCATTGAGATACATGGCCAACGCTTTCAACATGCGGCCGCGTTCATGAAACGTGAGTTTGCGCAGCGCAGAGCCACCGATGGTTCTTCCGTAATTCAGGACTGAACCAAAATCAATCCCTTGAGCAGTGGCTACTCCAACCACCTCTCCATTCACGGCATTGAACAACTGCTTTTCATTGCCCGAACCGAACGTCCAGGCGCCGGCGACATAATTTTCAATACGCTTCATATCTGTGAAAATCTATGTGCGCGAAATTGCGTCATAAACCTTCACCCGCCGCCAATTTTAGCCGCGGTTTACCAACATTTCACCCTTGTCGTTTGGACCTCTTTCTGTCACCTTTTTTACTGACCGTGCGGTCGTACCCGTCCTCGCGATTCTTGCGACTATCCATCTCATCGCGTATTTCCGGCTTGGGTCGGTGTGTTTGGCGCTGCTGTCTGCTCTGACGCGTGTCGTTTCCTTTCGTTGTTTTCATGGCTGCTACCTTTTATAAAATCAAATTGCATCCATTGAGCCGCACCATGAATGACAAGACTCAAAAAACCACCTGAAATATCGGGTGCACGTTCCTTGGGTTTTCTGCTTTATATTTGAAATCAATCCATTAAACTCCGTACATGAGGAATTTCATTCTTCTTTTCTTATTCATTGCACCGTTTACTGCGCAGGCGCAAGAGGATCGTGAATTCATCTACGAGCAACTCAATAAGCTGACCGGCGATTGGGAGGGATTTGTGGAATACACAGATGAAGAAGACAACACCACCAAGTTTTCACTGCCTGCAAAATGTCAGACAACATTCAACGGAACACGCTGGGAATATGCCGTTCAGTATAATCATGGCCAGGGCGATATCACCGGCGGAAAAGGGGAATGCACCGTGAGTGATGACGGCAAAAAAATGAATTACGATGGTATTATTTGGAATGTAGCCGCCTTAGAAGAACATGGAGACACCATCGATATCGTCATGGAAACAGCAGGAAAGGAAAAGCGAAAGCCCACAGAGCTGCGCAGAACGATCTCCATAACACCGGTTGCCTTTTATATCATTGAAGAGGTTCGTCCGGCTTCTCCCGATGCCGTTTATGTAGTGCGCAACAAACACTCGTTCCGTCGTCCGGCGCGTAGCAAAGATTAGTTTAACGCGCTCCTCGCCGTTCATTGCTGCTAATTCACGAATTTCGCGGCATCCTTTAGACAGGTCAACTATTCACGATGTCGTCACCTTTGTTTTCGTATCTCAATCATCAATGGCATACACGCCCCTTGCGTCTGTTGCTCGTTACGGCTCTTTTTGTTCGACTGCTGGCGGTGTTCTTCGCACCGGGCTACATGATGCACGACGATCATTTCCTGACTATCGAACCTTCAGCGTCATGGGCAGATGGAAAAAACTTCAACAACTGGTTGCCCGGCATTGGCAACACGAATGAACATCCGGAGCCCATCAGTTTCTTCTACCTGGGTTTTCTGTACGTCTTCTTCACCGTGTTTCAATTCTTCGGCATTGAAAATCCCGAAACGCAAATGCTACTCGTTCGCGGCATTCATGCATTTTATTCACTGTTGACCATCTACTTTGCCTACAAAATCACCGAGCGCTTGAGCAATGAACGCAGCGCCAAGACGGTTGGACTATTGCTGGCCTTCATTGCCATCATGCCGAATTTTTCCGTGCGCAATCTGGTTGAATTCGTATGCATGCCTCCACTGCTGGCGGGTATGTGGCTGTTGCTGCGCAGTGCGCCGCTGAAGGAGTTTCGGTTGGGTCAATTTCACTTTTCCGGAACAACCGACAGCACGGAAGTGCAAACACATTGGAAGCACTTTCTCTTAGCTGCTTTTATCATGGGATTGGCGGTTGGCCTTCGATTTCAAACGGGATTGTTTGTGGCGGCAATCGGCGCTGTACTGCTGTTTCAACACAGTTTTAAATCGGCATTTTTGTTTGGACTAGTCTCCATGACTGCATTCTTCCTGACGCAAATAGACGATGTATTGTTGTGGGGTGGACAACCCTTTCAGCATCTTCAAGGCTACTTCGCATACAACAAGAAAAACGCATTGAACTATCCCGGTTCACCTCTCGCTTACCTCAGTTTTATCGGCATTTTCATATTACCTCCCGTGAGTGTTTTTCTTACAATTGGATTCTTCAGACAATGGAAAAAAATGGCCGTTATCGTTTTGCCGACGCTCGCGTTCTTGCTCTTTCACATTCTGTATCCCAACAAGCAAGAACGTTTCATTCTGCCCATCCTTCCCTTTTTTGTGATTGCCGGAGTCATCGGGTGGAATGAACTTGTTTCAAACCGCAAACCCGGCAAATGGCATGGCACAAGCTGGAAAGTGTTTTGGGTGATCAATACGATTGCCATGATCGTGCTGTGCTTCACTTACAGTAAACGCAGCCGGGTGGAGGCCATGACGTATCTCTATGACCGCGGCGATTGCAACAACTTCATTCTGGAATTCACGCATTCATCAACAGGAGCCATGATGCCGCAGTTTTATAGTAATCGGTGGACGACTTATTACTACTTCAAAGCGGGAGATCCCGTGGAAGGTATCATGCGCAACTTTGATCACGAAGACCGCACAACTGCCGCCGCTATTATGCCGCGTGCACTTCCGAATTACATCTTGTTCTATGATGATGAACAACTCGAGGAACGTGTTGCTCGCATGCAAGGCTATTATCCTCAACTGTCATTTTGCACAACGATTGAATCCGGATGGTTTGATGAAATGTTGCATACCCTGAATCCAAAGAACACGCTTGAGAAAATCCACATCTACACGATTGGAAAACCGATAGCCCCTGTTTTTCCTTAAATCACGGCTGTATTTGGCGATTCAAACTGAATGCGCCTGTAACCCCACGAGGCTTGTTCAAACGCCTCTAAAATCGATGACGTATTCTCCGTATGCTGCAACGGTTTGAGATGAAACAGCAAATCATCCGGGTGGTTTATATCATCCGATAAAAACGCATACCCTTTGAGTATACCGCGCTCCACCAATAGATAAGCCTGTTCTTGTGGCTGCGGTCCGCGAGAAACGACAATGTATGTTGGATCGCGTCGCAAGTAATCACTCAGTGCATTATCGAGTATTTCATTATGCTCTTGGGCAGAGGCCAATACCTTTCGATCATCAAACATGCTCAAGCCAAGGAGCCGCTCATCGATTGAGAATTCTTTGGCCATAGCATACAACCATTCCCTCGCCTTACTGACAGAAGCAAACGTTTTGACACCACCGGCTACCTTACCTCCTTGTTGAACAGCCAATCGACGATAACCTTGGTAGTCATCGTAGCCAATGACAGAAACGCGATTGGTCTTACGCTTTTGAGCACTGTTATACGGCGGCCAATGGGTTCGGATTTCATGGTCTTCGAGCAAAAGAGCCAGCAGTTCATTGCCGGTAAGGGTATACCCAATATCGACAACCTCTCTCAGGAAATGCTGATAGCGCGGGCTTTCCGGATGTGTGGTAAAATGCTGACGAATGCGCTTCTTGATATTCACCGCTTTGCCGATATAAATCGGCTTGCCCTTTTCATTGTAGAGATAATACACACCGGTCGACTCCGGCAATCGCGTGAAACGCTCTTCAGACAAATTCGGTGGAAGGAAAACCGTTCCGTTTTTGGTGGCCAGCATTTTCTTGAAATCGGCCGGAGCAACCAACGGCAAACTGCGCTTGAGAATTTCCGCAGAAACGCGCGCATCACTCAGAGCCCGGTGCGCCTGCTCATTGGTGAGACCCATCCACGTGCAGATTTTGTTGAGGCCGTAACTCGCCTGACCCGGGAATGCTTTGCGCGCCATACGCATCGAACACAAGCGGGGCGGATTCCAGTTTCGGCCGATAGCAGCAAACTCCGCACGGATAAAAGAAAAGTCAAAGCCGACATTGTGGGCTACGAAGATGGCACCCTCAAAAATTTCCTCCAATTGATCCGCAATCGCATCAAAGGTGGGCGCTCCTTTCAGCATGTCGGTAGTAATACCCGTGAGTGCTGAGATATAGGGCGGCACAACTACGCCCGGATCGATGAGGGTCGAAAATTCATGCACAACCTTTTCGCCATCAAAAAGCACGATACCGATTTCAATGATGCTGTTGCCCGAGGCATGACTTCCTGTTGTTTCGATATCGGTCACCGCGTAAATCATCTGCCGCAAATTCGGTCAGGCGTGACAAACAAACAAGGTGATGGGTTAATTTCTAGCGCGATTGTGTCAGACTGTCAGCAATTCGCCCGTGGCACCGCAATTGTCAAGCAGCGGCAACTTATTTATATTCGTATCAAAATCATCTCATGAACAAACTCACTGTATCTATTCTTATTCTGATTGGAAGTATCGCCATTGGATTTGGTTTTTTCTACATCTATGCTGCCGGCGTTCGCGATAATGCCGTTAAGAACCAGGAAACCGTTAACGAGGCCTGGGGAAATGTGCAAAGCGCTTACCAGCGTCGCGCCGATCTTATCGGTAACCTGGTGGAAACTGTTCGTGCAGCCGCTGAAAAC
>JBKCDO010000217.1:0-1114 GCA_046304755.1 Flavobacteriales bacterium | reverse complement strand
GGGACTAGGGACTGGGGACTGGGGACTGGGGACTGGTGAGGTTCTTTCATCTGTAATCTGTAATCTGTCATCCGTAATTTATAATTTGAAGTTATCATGAAAATTGGTGTAATCGGTTCCGGGGCCATGGGCAGTGGCATTGCGCAGGTAGCTGCGCAGGCCGGGCATGATGTAGTGGTGTTTGATGAACAAACAACAGCACTGGAGCGCGCGAGCGCCAATCTGCAGAGCACCCTATCGAAGCTGGTTGAAAAAGGGAAACTCAGTTCGGAGGAAGCGCAAGCGATCATCGGACGTGTGCACTTTTCGCATAGTATGCCCACACTAGCCGGTTCGGAATTGGTGATTGAGGCCATCGTTGAAAACCTGGATGTGAAGCGCGCTGTGTTCCAGTCGCTCGAGCGACTCGTGAGTGAAACCTGCATTCTGGCATCCAATACCTCTTCCCTATCCATCACCGCTATTGCATCGGCCTGTCACAAGCCGGAGCGATTCATCGGGATACACTTCTTCAACCCCGCTCCACTCATGCCACTGGTGGAAATCATACCTGCGTTGCAAACACGAGCTTCCGTAGTTGAGACGAGCACCGCCATCATCAAATCGTGGGGAAAGATTCCCGTTGTATGCAAGGACACACCGGGCTTCATCGTGAATCGCGTCGCACGCCCCTTCTACAGCGAAGCCTTACGCATCTTTGATGAAGGTCTTGCCGATATGGCCACCATCGATCAAGCCATGCGCAACCTCGGCTTCCGCATGGGACCATTTGAACTCATGGACATGATTGGACATGACGTCAACTATACGGTAACTGAAAGTGTATTTACGGCCATGTACTTCGACCCGCGCTATCGTCCGAGCATTACCCAGAAGAAACTGGTGGAAGCCGGTTGGCTGGGGCGCAAGAGCGGTCGCGGCTTTTATAACTATGCTGAAGGCAACGCACAACCGGAGCCTTCAACGGATGAGGCATTGCTTGAACGGATTGGCCAACGGATACTCACCATGCTCATCAACGAAGCGTACGACGCCGTTTATTATGGTGTGGCCTCTGCACAAGATATTGATCTGGCCATGACCAAGGGAGTCAATTATCCCAAGGGACTAGTTG
>JBKCDO010000216.1:0-29851 GCA_046304755.1 Flavobacteriales bacterium | reverse complement strand
GAAGGGCGAAGGGCGAAGGGCGAAGGGCGAAGGGGCACGGCATCAGACATCACACGAGCCACTCGCGAAAGGCACGGGTAAGGACGCACTGCGGTGCGTCCACGCGCAACAGCAACGCGTCAGCACACCACAGCGTGACGCAAGCAAGACAGAGAGACACAAACGACAGAAGACAAAAGCACATGTCATTGATACACATAGAAGGCCTGAAGGCCCAAATCGAAGAAAAAGAAATCCTCCGCGGACTCACCCTTGACGTGAAGCCCGGAGAGGTGCATGCCATCATGGGGCCCAACGGTTCCGGTAAAAGTACCCTCGCATCGGTGCTCGCCGGACGTGAAGACTATGAAGTGACCGGCGGTAGCGTCACCTTCAACGGTAAGGACCTACTCGACATGCCCGCCGAAGTGCGTGCACGTGAGGGACTGTTTCTCGCGTTTCAATATCCGGTCGAAATTCCGGGTGTCAGCAACATGAACTTCCTGAAGGCCGCCGTGGGCGAAATGCGCAAGCACAAAGGGTTGGATCCCCTCGCCGCAAAAGACTTCTTGAAGTTGGTAAAAGAGAAAGCAGCACTCGTGGAGTTGCAAGACCATCTTACCAATCGCGCGGTGAACGAAGGTTTCAGCGGTGGTGAAAAAAAGCGCAACGAGATATTTCAAATGGCCATGCTCGAACCATCGCTGGCTATTTTGGATGAAACCGATAGCGGTCTGGATATCGACGCACTGCGCATTGTTGCCAATTGTGTGAATGCACTGCGTTCGCCTGAGCGCTCGTTCATCGTCATTACACACTACCAGCGCTTGCTCGATTACATCGTGCCCGACTATGTGCACGTACTGTACAAAGGTCGCATCGTGAAAAGCGGAACGAAAGAACTTGCTCTCGAACTCGAGGAGCGCGGTTACGACTGGATCAAAGAAGAAGCGGAAGCCAACGCATAAACCATGGAGACAACTACTTTAAATCCGGCGAAAGAAAGGTGGGTGCGGGTGGTGCGGGATGGCCACGAATGCACGAAAGAACTGTTGGATATTGTTGAATCTTTCGATTTTCCAACGACACGTGACGAAGAATGGAAGTATACACGTGTGGCACGAATCACGAATGAGACGTGGGTAAAAAGCCATTTGGTTGAACAAACCGATGTGCAGCCGTTTCTCATTCCGGGATTAGATGCATACACCATCGTTTTTGTGAATGGACGATACAACGCGACACTGTGCAAATTACCTGCAGAGCAAGGTATTCACATGTCGCATGAATCATCGCTTGCCAAGCAACGCGACTCATATAATCACTTCTTTCAAGCTTATGCCGACGCTGCCTGCACCGATGTGGTGAATGTATTGGTTGAAAAAAACGCGCGCATCAGCAAGCCCATTCACTTCATTCACATCGTTTCGAAAGAGCAGGTGCTTTCGCAACCGCGCATCAACCTCATCGCCATGCAAGGCGCAGAAGTGAAGTGCATTGAATCCTTTGTCGGCAACACAAATACAACGAGTTTCACAAATCGAACGCTGGATATTGAAGTACAAGAAAATGCCTCGGTGAATTGGGATAAGATCCAGCTCGAGCATGATTCTCAATTCCTCATGAATGAGGACAACATTCGCATCGCGGGCGACGGTCGTTTCACCATCAATACACTCACCATCGATGGTGGATGGGTGCGCAATGCGCTCAACATTTCACTCGACGGACAAAACATTGAAACGAACCTCAACGGGTTCTACATGCCGCGCCGAAAGCAGTTTGTAGACAATCATACTAAGGTCGATCACCGCCATCCGCATTGCAATAGCAATGAGTTGTACAAAGGTGTATTGAACGACCAAAGCACTGGAGTGTTCAACGGAAAAGTGTATGTGCAAATCGACGCACAGAAGACAAATGCCTTTCAAAGCTGCGCCAACATTCTGCTCAGCGATGATGCGCAAATGAATACAAAACCTGAGCTGGAAATTTATGCCGACGATGTGAAGTGCAGTCACGGAACAACCACCGGTCAACTCGATGAAGAAGCGCTATTCTATTTGAAATCGCGCGGACTCGGAGAAGATAATGCGCGCCGACTATTGACCTCTGCCTTCATCGGCGATGTGATTTCCAAAATCGAAAACGAAACGGTTCGTGAGTATGTGACCACTCAACTCGTACAACGCGAATTATTGATAGCCTGATGTTCGATGTAAACGCCATACGATCGCAGTTTCCCATTCTTGAAGAGAAGGTGCATGGTAAGCCGCTGGTGTATCTGGATAATGCCGCGACAACGCAGAAGCCGCTTTCCGTCATCGAGCGTATCGATACATTTTACAAAAAAACAAATGCCAACATTCACCGCGGTGCGCATCACCTGGCGAATGTTTCTACCGAATACTTCGAGGACACACGTGCGCTCACGCGCGCTTTTGTGAATGCTCGCGAAACTACCGAGATCATTTTCACATCAGGCACTACCGATAGCATTAACCTCGTCGCACAAACATGGGGGCGACAAAACATCGGCAAAGGCGATGAAATTTTGTTGTCGATGCTGGAGCATCATAGCAACATTGTTCCGTGGCAATTACTGGCCGCAGAAAAGGGAGCAATTATCAAAGTCATTCCGATCCACGAAAATGGAACCTGGCAAGTGGATTCACTTGACACACTCATCAGTGAGCGCACGAAGCTCGTTGCGGTGAATCAAGTTTCGAATGCACTGGGAACTATCAACCCTATTGAATTACTCATTGCAAAAGCTCATGCTGCAGGCGCGAAGGTGCTCATCGATGGTGCGCAATCGGTGACACACATGCCTATCGATGTGCAAGCGCTCGATTGCGATTTCTTTTGTTTCAGCGCGCACAAATTGTACGGTCCCACCGGCGTGGGTGTTCTCTATGGAAAGCGTGAACTGCTCGAAGCTATGCCGCCGTGGCGAGGTGGTGGTGAGATGATCAAAAGCGTATCGTTCGAAAAAACCACTTACAACGAATTGCCTCACAAGTTTGAGGCAGGCACACCGCACATCGCCGGTGTGATTGGCTTTGGCGCTGCACTGGAGTTTGTACAATCACTCGCATGGAGTGATGTCGATGCGCATAAAAAAGAAATTCTCAATCACGCAACATCAGAATTATTAAACATCGATGGCTTGCGGATTTTTGGAAACACTGCAACAAAAGCCCCCGTCATTTCATTCAATGTCGGCAACTTGCATCCGTTCGACATCGGCACATTGCTCGACCAGCAAGGCGTTGCCGTGCGCACCGGGCATCACTGCACCGAGCCGCTCTGGAATTATTACCAAGTGCCCGGAACGGTGCGAGCATCGTTCGCCATCTACAACACGCAGGAAGAAATTCAGACTTTTGTAACCGCTTTGAAAAAAGCCATAACCCTATTGTCGTGAGTATCGAAAGCAAGCAACAGGAAATCATTGAAGAGTTCAGCGTGTTTGACGACTGGATGCAGAAGTACGAATACATCATCGAACTTGGACATGAATTACCGCTACTGGCAGAATCACAAAAGAACGATGACTTGCTCATCAAGGGCTGTCAGTCGCGCGTATGGTTGAATGCGGCGCGCAATGATGACGGCACCTTGCACTTTACGGCCGACAGCGACGCCATCATCACCAAAGGACTGGTTGCACTCATTGTGCGCGTGCTCGATGGTGAAAAACCTGCCCACATCGCACAAGCCGATTTGCATTTCATCAAAGAAATCGGATTGAGTGAACACCTCTCTCCTACTCGCAGCAATGGTTTGGCGAGTATGATTAAACAAATGAAAACCTACGGCCTGGCTTACATGGCCCAATCATAACCGACATTTGCATCCCGACGCTATGGATATCGAACAACGCAACGCACTGGAAGGAAAGATTATCGAGATGCTCAAGACCATCTACGACCCGGAGATTCCGGTCGATATCTATGAACTCGGACTCATCTACAACATCGGTATCGGCGATGATTCCGCAGTCACTATCCTGATGACGTTGACCTCGCCATCCTGTCCTGTTGCAGAAACACTTCCGCCTGAAGTCGAACAAAAAGTGGCCTCTGTGGAAGGTGTCGCATCTGCCAAAGTCGAAATCACCTGGGACCCATCATGGGACAAGAGCATGATGAGTGAGGCTGCGCAGCTGGAACTCGGGTTTCTTTAGTGCCGAATGACGAATGGCGAGTGGCGAGTGAAAATGCCCCAATAGCCGCTCGCCACTTCACTGTTTCCGTATCTACTCTATTGTTTAGAGATTAACCTATCGAGCAAAGTCGCTGAGCGCATGAGTCCATGATTTCTCAGCGATTGTATTACTTCCAATGGTTTTTGAATCGGGCGTTTTCTTTGCTTCACCATTTGCTTGAATGCGCGAAGCGCCTTTGTCGGATTTTTCTGAATGAACTCAACAAGAAAAGCATCTGAATTCAAGGCTACAATTCCAAAAGTGGAAAGGGTAGACTTTGGAAAATCCTTCAGGTTCTGTGTAATGATGGTATCTGCACCAACCCGAATAGCGGCCGCAAGTACATGCCTATCATTTTCATCTGGGAAATCAAGTTGCTCAATCGAAGATTCATATCCTCGAACCATTGCAAAAGGAAAAGCGTCCTGAATCAGGTTCATTCTTCTTTGGGATTCTGTATGCGTCAAACCGTTTCTTTGCATGACCCTGCTCCACTCCATGAGCACATGTTTGCTCCAGAAAGGAAGAAACAACTCTTCATACGCGAACCATAGCAGTATGTCACGAATTACTAGGGGATAAAGAACATTAGTATCGAGAAATGCACGAGGCAATTTCCGCTCATTCATAGAGGCCCGCATGTTCATCGGCTTGCATGAGTTCAATAAGTTGCTTCCTTTGTTGCTCTCTCAGTTGCTTCTTGTATGCGCGTAAATCATCCCATGCAATTCGTCGATGCTTGCCAACGAATGTGCATGGTAGTGCGTTTTCATTGAGTAGCTTCACCAGGTAAGGACGCGAACAACCGAGCCATTCGGCTGCCGACTGCGTGGTGAGGTATTCGGATTTGGGAGTCACCGCTACTCGCTTGCCCTTTGCTGTTGCTTTCAAAAAGTTTAGCAACACATCAATTGCCGCAGGAGGAATCAGTATTTTCCTTTTTACCCGTCCGGTGGTGATTTCCAGACAGAAACTATGGCTCGTCCCGTTAGAAAATACTTCTTTCAATTCGCCATACGATTGCATGGCTACATCGCGAGCAATTGAATTAACAGCTGTCGCTTTTTTATAAATTTTCGGGGACTTCATACGCCGAATTTACTGAAATATTCAATTCTCGTTTCGAATATTTCGAATATTTTTCACAAAGAAGGAAAAGTTTTGTGCGCAGCTGGAGCTCGGGTTTCTTAAGTGGCGAATGACGAATGGCGAGTGGCGAGTGGCGAGTGGCGAGTGAAAATGCCCTACTCGTCATTCGCCGCTCGCCATACGCCATTCGCTACTATATTTGTTCTATGAGCAAAATCATCGTACCCACCGACTTCACAGCCGTTTCAGAAGTGGCTATTCGTTATGCCGTTGAACTCAGCACGCACATTCGAGGTAAAGTTCAATTGCTACACATCGTCGATAAGGAATCCGAGCGCGCAGATTCTACTGCGAAAATGACCGCACAAGCAGAAAAAAATGGTCTAGATGCCAGCACGGTTCTAACTGCAGTGGGCAATATTTTCGAAGATATTCCGGATGCTTCCGAAAAAGCAGGTGCTGAGCTCATCGTCATGGGAACGCATGGTTTACGCGGCATGCAATTCATTGTCGGATCAAATGCCCTGCGCGTTGTGTCTGAAGGAAATGTTCCTTTCATAATCGTTCAAGAAGAAACTAAACGTTCGGCGAACATTCACAAAATTCTCGCACCGCTCGACTTACATCAGGAAACAAAACAGAAGTTGAAAATCGTTGCCGATGTCGCTCAAAAATTCGGCGCTGAAGTTCATCTTGTTTCACCCAAAGAAACAGACGAGTATTTGCACAACAAACTCGAAAGGAATGTAGCCTATGCAGAAGGCTATCTGGAAGAACGAAACGTCAAGTACAAAACTGCAGTCACCGATGCCGGTTCAAGCGGATTTGTAAAAGACCTGCTCAAGTATGCCAACTATGCGGAGATTGATCTCATCTGTATTCTAAACACTGCAGAAGACCGTCTCGTGCATGCCTTTGGCATCGACAGCGAACAGAAAATCATCACCAACGAATCGGGAATCCCTGTGATGATTTTGAATCCGGCAGCAACATATAAGGACAGCGCGTCGGTATTTGCGCAGTGATGGGGACTGAGTAATGGGGACTGGGGACTGGGGACTGTGGATTGACGACTAATAAGGGAACATTTTCATTGAGAAATGATTGCTTCTAGAAGGAGACTTTCAACCTTCATATGATTGACTTACCTTTTATCCGTTAATTCAACTATATTTGGTAAAGCATGACAGTACAAGTTGATATTCTCAATCCGAAAGCTGCGAAACTCCTGAAAGATTTGGCAGATCTCAAGCTTATTGCGCTTCGTGAAATATCGGATGACACCCTCCTTTCGAAAGTCCAATCGATAAGGAAGAAAGCGGAAAAAAAATTGATGTCTTTGGAGGAAATCACCAAAGAAGTTGAAAAGTCACGAACCTCCCGTTATGAAAAGCAAACAAAAAAGGGTCGCTCTAGACACTAACCTTTGGATTAGCTTTCTCATCTCAAACAAACACGCATCGCTCGATAGATTGTTGGCGGGTGAAAAAATTCTTTTGTTATTCAGTGAAGAATTACTTACTGAATTTTTGGAAGTAGCTCAGCGACCGAAATTCAAAACCCTCATAAGCACTTCAGATTTAGATGACATTCTGCGCTTGCTTCAGAGCAAGGCCGAATTTATAGAAGTAACATCTCACATCAATCGTTGCAGAGATCCAAAAGACAACTTTTTACTTGCCTTAGCTGAAAATGGTAAGGCCGACTTTCTCGTAACCGGTGATCGTGATTTACTTGTTTTGGAAAAGCACGCTAAAACACGGATTATCAGTTTCACCAATTTTCTGCATGTTCTGGGCTAAGTAAGGCCTCGGAAATAGCAACCCTCGTACCATTCCGATTACTTTTACGCCCGGATTTTATCCTCCCATTTTATGACCCCAAAACGCATTCGCGTGCGCTTTGCCCCCAGTCCCACGGGACCATTGCACATGGGTGGCGTGCGTACGGCTTTATACAATTATCTGTTCGCTAAAAAACACGGCGGCGATTTCGTGTTACGCATTGAAGACACTGACCAGGGACGCTTTGTTCCCGGTGCGGAAGAATACATCATCGAGGCACTAAAATGGTGCGGTATCGAACCCAATGAAGGCCTTGGCTTTGGTGATGGTCCGTACGCCCCTTATCGCCAGAGCGAGCGCAAACCGATGTTCCGTCAGTATGCGGAGCAGTTGGTAAACAGTGGTCGTGCCTACTACGCCTTCGATACTCCCGAAGAAATGGATGCACTGCGCAAACAAGCAGAGGCGAATAAACAAACGTTCTCTTACGACGCTCGCACGCGCTTGCAGTTGCAAAACTCGCTTGCATTGAGCGAAACCGAAGTAAAGCAGCGCATCGAAAGTGGGATGCCCTATGTCATTCGATTGAAAGTACCGCAAGGTGAAAACATTCACATCAACGACCTCATTCGCGGTGAGGTGGTGTTTCAATCCGACAATGTGGATGATAAGGTGCTATTGAAAAGCGATGGCATGCCCACTTATCATCTGGCGCACATCGTAGATGATTATCTCATGAAGATTACCCACGCCGTGCGTGGTGAAGAATGGCTGCCAAGTGCACCGGCACACGTTCTCATCTATCGCTATTTAGGTTGGGAAAATGACATGCCTCGACTCGCACACTTGCCGCTTTTGTTGAAGCCCGATGGCAACGGCAAACTCAGCAAGCGTGATGGCGACCGTCTTGGATTCCCTGTATTTCCGCTCGATTGGAATGATCCGTTTTCCGGTGAAAAATCATCGGGTTACCGTGAGCGCGGATACTATCCGGAAGCATTCGTGAACATGCTCGCGTTTCTCGGCTGGAACCCCGGCACCGAACAAGAAATATTTACACTCGAAGAATTGTGCGCGCACTTTTCGTTCGAACACATCCACAAGGCGGGTGCGAAATTCGACCCGGAAAAAGCCAAGTGGTTCAACGAACATTACCTGCGTGCAACCGAAAGCAGTGTTCTCGGCGCGCACATCAAATCAGACGTTCAGCAGACATTTGACATCGCTGATGGCGATCGACGATTGAGTGCTGATTACCTCACCAAGGCTGCGGAACTACTCAAGCCACGCGTGCAGTTTGAACATGAAATGAAAACGACGGGCGCTTATTTGTTTCAAGCGCCCGACACCTACGATGAAGGTGTAGTCGCCAAAAAGTGGAAGCCCGAACTGCGACCATTTTTCGAAGCGTTACAAACTGCACTGGCCTCATTGCCTGCTTTCACGAGTGCTGCTATTGATGACACCATCAAAGCCACTGCTGCAACACACAACTTGAAGCCCGGCGAAATCATGCAACTACTGCGTGTCATCGTAAGCGGACAAGGCGGCGGTGTAGATTTACTCGGCATGATTGAACTGCTCGGACAAACAGAAATCAGTGAACGAATGACCCGTGCGTTAACCCGCATCGGACAATAACTTTGACCCATGGATATTCAAAGAGGACCCAATTTTCTCGAAGAGATTATTGCAGAAGATATAAAGAACGGAAAGCACGGCGGACGCGTATTGACGCGCTTCCCGCCGGAGCCCAACGGCTATTTGCACATTGGACACGCGACTTCGATTTGCCTGAACTTCGGTTTGGCCAAACAGTTTGGCGGAAAAACCAATCTGCGTTTCGATGATACGAATCCCGTGACAGAAGACACCGAGTATGTCGACAGCATTCGCAACGACATCAAGTGGCTCGGCTTTGAATGGGCCAATGAATTCTACGCCAGCGATTACTTCGATACGCTGTATGCATTTGCTGAGAAGCTTATTCAGGAAGGATTGGCGTATGTAGATGACAGCTCTGCAGAAGAAATTGCTGCGATGAAAGGAACGCCGACAGAGCCCGGTAAACACTCGCCATTCCGTGATCGCAGTGTGGAAGAAAACCTCGATTTATTCCGTCGCATGCGTGCAGGCGAATTCAAAGAAGGTGAGAAAACACTGCGTGCGAAAATTGACATGGCTTCGCCGAACATGCACTTGCGTGATCCGCTGATGTACCGCATCAAGTTTGCGCATCACCACCGCACGGGCGACAAGTGGTGTATCTACCCGATGTACGACTTTGCACACGGACAAAGCGATTCGATTGAAGAGATCACGCACTCGATATGCACGCTCGAATTCGAAGTGCACAAGCCACTGTACAACTGGTTTATCGAAAAACTCGGCATTTTCCCGAGTCAACAATATGAGTTTGCGCGTCGCAACCTGAACTACACCGTGATGAGCAAGCGCAAGCTGCTGCAACTCGTCAACGAGAAGCACGTCAACGGTTGGGACGATCCACGCATGCCCACCGTGAGTGGCTTGCGTCGCCGTGGATACACACCCGAGAGTATTCGTCACTTCTGCGACCTCGTGGGCATTGCACGCAGAGAGAACGTGATTGATGTCGGCCTGCTTGAGTTCTGCATTCGCGAGGACCTCAACAAATCTGCTACACGCCGCATGGTGGTGTTGGATCCAATCAAGCTCATCATCGACAACTATGAAGAAGGCAAAGTCGAGATGTTGCATGGCGAGAACAATCCGGAAGAAGAAGGCGGTGGCGGATCGCGTGAGATTCCATTCAGTCGTGAACTGTGGATTGAACGCGATGACTTCATGGAAGAACCACCGAAGAAATTCTTCCGTCTTGGTCCGGGTTTGATGGTGCGTTTGAAGCATGCATACATCATCAAGTGCGAATCGTTTGTGAAAGATGCGGATGGCAATATCACGGAAGTTCATTGTACGTATGTGCCGGAAAGCCGCAGCGGCAACGATACCAGTGGCATCAACGTGAAAGGCACCATGCACTTTGTGAGCGCATCGCATGCGGTTCCGGTGCAAGTGAATCTGTACGACCGATTGTTTAAGGTAGAAAATCCATCAGCTGAAGAAGGCGACTTCAAGAGTTACATCAACGAGAACAGCTTGCACGTAGTGACCAACGCCATGGCGGAAAACGATTTGCGCAACGCGAAGGTGGGCGAAAAGTTCCAGTTCATTCGCTTGGGTTATTTCACGCCTGATTTGGAATCAACGTCAGACAAACTCATCTTCAATCGCACGGTGACGTTGAAAGACTCCTGGGCTAAAGCCAACAAGTAAGATGTCGCGCATCACCATCAACAACATGCGCATGCACGCCTACCACGGCTGCTGGGAGGAGGAAGCGATTATCGGCGGTGATTACATCGTGGATGTCGCACTGGAACTCGACTTCAGCGCTGCTGCCATCGGCGATGATCTCTCACAAACAGCAGACTACGTGCTCGTGCGTGAAATCGTGTACCGCGAGATGGCCGTGCGCGCCAAGCTCATCGAGACCGTTGCACACCGCATCAATGACGCGCTGAAAGGCGCCCGGCCCATGGTCGACAGCGTGGGGGTGCGCATCACCAAGGTAAACGCCCCGATGGGCGGGCAGGTGGAGAGTGTGAGCGTGGAAGTGAAGGACTAAGGGCGAAGGGCGAAGGGCGAAGGGCGAAGGGCGAAGGGCGAAGTAGGGCCGAGGTCAGGTCTTTTGTGGTCACACTGCTCTCATTTATCGGATGTTGTTGGGACGCGCTGCTGCGCGTCCACGCTAGCCAAGCAACCGTCATCAGCTTTTACATGACGCTGCTGCGCGTCCGCGATAGTCAAGTGACCGCACCATCTCACCGCACAATCACCAATCGCTTATAGGCACTGCCGCAGCGAATCAGGTAATGGCCTGCTGCTAATGTCGACACATCAATCTCTGTGCTCAATCCGTGCAGTGAGCCGCTATGCACGCGTTGTCCGAGCGCATCGAGCACCTCAAAGCTACGCAGCGAAGCATCGCGCGTGACCAATCGGAAAAGGCCTGTCGATGGGTTCGGATAGATCAGCCAATTGCCCTCATTCCATTCTGCTATCGACGAAGGATCCGAAATCACGACTTGCATGCACACCGGCTGACCCACACAACTGTCTTGCGATTCGGTGACGCAGACCTCACCGATGCCGGCGGGGCCCCAGGTGACAAGCACCAACGACGAGTCTGCTTGTCCGATGATTGTGCCGCCGGAAACGGTCCATTGATAAGTGCTTCCCGGTTGCTCGAAGTAGGAGTACACTGCGAGGCTATCCATCAACACAGAATCCAATCCGACAATCGCGAATGTTTCAATCCAAAAGCATGTGCTGTCATCACATGTTGCAAGACTATCATAGTTGCAAGCGAGCACGTCGGTGCAACCGGAAATTCCCTCGCAGCTTCCGCAAGCGTCAGGCTGCACGCAACTGCCGTCATCGCAGCCGGCCAGCACATTGTAGTTGCACGCCAGCGAGTCGGTGCAGCCGGGATAAACACAGGTGCCATCGTCAGTGAGAACGGTGGCGTTGTAATTACACGCTAACGAATCCGTGCATCCCTCGGATTCGAGTTCATCACACACACCATCATTATCGGTGTCGTTTAAACAAAGACCCGTGCAATCATAATAGAGCTCTGCAAATACACACGAGCTATCACTTTCCGTTACAGTAGCATCATAGTTGCACGCCAAAGAATCCAAGCAACCGATGACTTCCAACTCGTCGCAAACGCCATCGTCGTCTGTGTCATTCAAGCAACCTCCTAAACAGTCGAAGTATTGTTCGGCATACACACAACTGCTATCACTATCAGTTGCAAGCGCATCATAGTTGCAAGCAAGAGAGTCAGCACAACCGACGACTTCCAACTCATCGCAGACGCCATCGTTGTCAATGTCATTAAGACAACTGCCGGAGCAATCGCTAAAAGGTATTGGGTATAAACAGAGCGAACTATCCGGATTATTCGATAACGGACTGTAGTTACATGCGAGACTATCAGAACAACCATCACTATCTAACTCGTCACACACACCGTCGTTGTCTGCATCGTTCAGGCATGATCCCGTGCAATCATAATAGAGCTCTGCAAACACACACGAGCTATCGCTTTCAGTTACGGTTGCATCATAGTTGCATGCGAGTGAATCTGCGCAGCCTGTTATCTCGAATTCATCGCACACACTATCGCCATCAAGATCATTCAAACAATTGCCTTCGCAATCGACCACTAGTAGCGCATATACACAAAAGCCATTGCTCTCGGTAGCCAGCGAATCATAGTTACATGCAAGTGGATCAATGCACCCTAAAACCTCTAGCTCATCACACACCGCATCTTGATCACTATCGTTCAGACAGCCTCCTTCACAATCCAAATAGATATCGGCAAAAACACAGAGCAATGAATCCGAACACGCAGCATTTGGATTGAAATTACAGGCGGTCTCATCGTCACAATCCGGAAACACACACTGCGCATTATCAGCAACACCGGCTAATGGATTATAGTTGCACGCCGTTTCAATCACACATCCGACAATCGCCGAATCAACCACCTGAACAATGAACAGGCTATCACAACCGTCTACTGTTCCAAAGAGATATTCATACACACCCGGCACTAAGACATCCCCATTGTAGTTCGCTGTACCATTTTCCGCCTGAAGTATAATCGTCTCTTCAAAGGCAGGCAACACCGTGATAGTAACAGGTTCAGCAGTTGCAGCACAACCGTCAGCGTTGATTATTTCCACCGTATATGTACCGGATTGCTGCGGAATGTATATCGCTTCTGTCGCTCCCTCTAGTGTTATCATGTTTCGAAGCCATTGATACTGCGCTCCCGAAATCGGTTCAATCGACAATGTGGATGGCTCATTGCTGCAGAACGTTGCTGTTCCCGCAATGGAGATAACAGGCACAGCCGGCGAAGCATTCACATTCACAACCACTTCATCAGTCGCAGAACAACCATAAACGTTGATTGCGGTTACACTGTATGTTGTGGTTTGCGCAGGACTAACCTCAATAATAGATTCTGTAAGACCATTACTCCATTCGTATTCATTCGCTCCCGTAGCCATAAGTGTCGCCGTTTCTCCGGCGCACAACTGCACATCCTCACCGGCATCCAAATTAATTGCTCCATCATACGCAAAGACCTGATCAGAGAGGACGCCGCAGGAAGTTGTTACATTCACCCAATAGATACCCGGTGCATCGACCACAATTGACTCTGTTGTAGCCCCTGTCGACCACTCGTAACTCGCATTCGGTGTAGCGGCAGTCAATGCCACCGTCTCACCGGGACAAATACCGAAGTTGTTGCCGAGCTCAACAGTTGGAGCCGCAATAACACTCACATTCACCTGATCCGTTGTCGTGCCGCATTCGTTGGTAGCAGCAACAGAGTAATTACCGGGCAGACTTACGATAATCGAAGGCGTAATCGCACCCGTGCTCCATTGATACGTAACGGCATTACTATCGGCATCGAGAATCACCACATCATTCTGACAGATCTGCACATCGTCACCCAAATCGACAATCGGTGCGGTAATCATTTCCACTGCAACCGTATCTGATGTTGTGCCGCAGGCATTAGTGACCGTCACGCTATACGTGCCGCCTGTATTGACTGTAATGGTGGGTGATGTAGCTCCCGTACTCCAAGCATAGGTCGCATTTTCGTTCGTTGCATCGAAAGTTTGTGCGTCGCCTGTGCAAAGTAAAACATCCTCTCCCAGCTCAACGGCCGGCAATGGATTGATGGTAAAGTTGACGCCATTGTCAGGACCTAGCGTGGGCGGACTCGTCGCAATGACGCGCAATCGATATAGATTCGATGTGTAATAACGCACCGGAATAGTAGCGGTAATCGGCACCGGCGATGCGGCACTCACCGAACCGATATTCTCAACGGGCCCACTGAACTGTCCTACCGAATCACTCAGCTGTACAATGAACTGATTGTCGGCATTGAAGGATGAACTCGCTGTATAATTCACTACCACTGTGTTTCCCGGACAGAAACTTGATCCTGTTATACCCGATGTGACTATACCTGCAGGATTGGCAATGGTGAAGAAATAATCGCTCTTATCGGTCTCCGAACCCGTGATGGTCGTTGCGCGCACCTTGCAAATAGTAGAGGGCGTTGCATTGATGGCCCAGTTGTAGGTATTCGGTGTGTTGGGAATATTGTTGAGCAACGTTGTCCAGTTAGACTCGCCATCGGTGGTGTATTCAATCGTAAGGTTCTCGTCGTTGTTCAACGTGAGCCACTTGATTTGTTGTGTGGTGCCATTGCCCCAGAACTCGCCACCATTGGGTTTTATCACCTTCACGTATTCATCGACGTACGCATACATCGAATAGCCATCGTATGGACTTCCTGCATATTTCGTCGGGTTATCCGGCGCTGCAGCGGTCACCGCAAATGCGACGTTGCTCAGGTCATAATAGACATTGCCATTGGCCAAATCACTCACGCGGATGCGACAGTTTGCTGACGGCGTCGAAGGCGTATACCAGTTCATGTATCGGTCATTCGCCGGTGAAGTACCAATCACAATCCACGAAGCGCCATTATCAGTGCTGTACTCGAGTTTTACAGTAGCCAAGCCGCCATGCTCCCATTCGATGTATTGAATGGTGCCTGTACCAAATGATTCGCCACCATTGGGGTAGGTAATCTGAACATAGCCGGTCGGTATGATGAACGGATTGTCACTCAGATCGGTAATATTCGGTCGGGTGTTCTCCGTGATGCGCACTCGACACAAATTGGATGGCGTCGTGGGTACGGTCCAATCGTAACTCAATTGTGACGCGGGAAGATTATTGTTGATCACCGTCCATGAGTTGCCATCATCGATGGTGTATTCTAATTTGACCTGATCAACGTTATTGTAGGTCCAGGTGATTTCCTGCACGGTAGACGACATCCACATTTCGTCACCATTAGGCGAAGTAATCTCGAGCGTGTCAGGACGACTGTCGTTCATGGAGTAGCCATCCCAAGGGCTTCCCAGGTATTTCGTGGGATTATCGGGCGATGGTTGCTCGATTGGCAACGGCAAATCGCATTGATCGGTGGTGGTTGGAACGTCCACATCCGAAAGACGCAAGAGGATATTACCACCCGCCGCGCTTGGCACCGTCCAATTGATGTAACGATGTTCTGCGGGCGACGTGCCTATGGTCGTCCAGCTTTGTCCGTTGTTGGTTGAATACTGTGCCAATACCGACGCTACGCCATTGTATTCCCACTCGATGTATTGAATGGTTCCCGCATCAAACGATTCGCCATCGTTGGGATAGGTTAATACCAAGCCCGCAGGGTCAATTACAAAGGTGGAGTTGCTGATGTCTTGCACGCTTTCCGGTGAAGCCGTTACGCGCATCAAACATTGCGTACTCGGCGTATTGGGTACTTCCCAAGCATACTCCAAGGCATCGGCGGGTAGTTGTGAAGCAATGGTCGTCCAAGTGCTACCGTTGTCAATGGAGTAAGCAATGTCTACCCACGTCACATCCACATACGACCACTCGATGGTGTATGTGGTGTAGGGTTCGAGTGTTTCGCCGCCGTTAGGTGCAACCACCGTGACCGATGACGGTAAGGAAGTCGACATATCATAGCCGTCGTAGGGACTGCCGGCATACTTCGTCGGATTGTCGGGATTTGCCTGAGTAATAGTGATGGTATTACTCACATCTTGCTTGGTGATGTCTTCGATATTATGAATGCGCACGAGTACATTACCGGGAGTGCTTGGCGTATTCCAGTTGGCGTAGTTGTGTGCGGCTGGCGAGGTATTGACATTGGTCCATGTTTGTCCATTGTTGGTTGAATACTGCAGCACCACTTGCGCAATGCCTGAAGTAACCCATTCCACATATTGAATGGTCCCGGTTTGATACGTCTCGGCTGAAGGATAGAGCAGCTCAATCGTTGGCTCCGGAATGGTGAACACACCATCACTTTGATCTTCTGTAAAACTGAGCGCACTGATGATGCGAATGAGTGACTGATTATTGCCATTCGATGGCACGGTCCAGGTGTATTGAAGTGCGCTCGAAGGATAATCTTCAACGATGTTGGTCCATGTCAGACCGTTGTCACCGGAGTACTGAATGTCGATATTATCGACGTTGGTGTACGTCCAGCTGATGACCTGTTGCGAAGCTCCCAGCCATTGCTCCCCGCCGTTGGGCGACAGCAACAACAAGCTTTGTCCGCGCGCGCCCAGGCACACGCCCAAGAGCAACAACCAACAGCCGAGTGTTTTCCAAAGGTTCATGTGTAACAGTGAATTCGTTGGAAAAGGTTATTCAGCAGTGCGGCAGAGGCGGTAGCCGTTTCCATAAGAACAATCCCAGTTAGAATATGGATCTAACCAGCCTATTCCTATTGATTGCCAATTTGTCTCATTGGTCAATCCGGAAGAGTCCAACACTCCATTGCCATGAGTGGTTCTATTAAAAACAGAAACCGAAATAGGTACAAAGGGTTCCGAAGCCTTGAAGGATAGGCTTTTGCTGCCGTAAACACCTGCCACCAAATCAGGAAGAGTAGTTACATCCGGAATGGGATTCACATAAGCACATTCATCAAAATCCAATTGATAATATTGGAACGTCCTTGGTTGCTTAGGTCCATTATACGCCTTTTGAAACTCCAGAAAGCTCATAGGACGCAAGCCACACCAATCCGCATAAGCCATCAATCGCTGCTGGTTGGCCCCAGTGCAAACCGCGTTTGGGCGTGAAGAAAAGTATTCATCACCATTTTGAATTATGAAATTGCCTGCTACACCTAGCGTTGCGCGCTGGGTAGGCGTGAGACAGTTGAGAAAATCAGCATACTGCTGCTCACTCATTTCGTATTTGAATAGATAAAAAGGATAATAACCCGTGGGGTAAGCTGTATTTTCGACAACACCGTTGGCGTCAAGGTCCAGACCGGCATCCCCTTTTATGCGAACATTGTTAACCCCGTTTACATAGAGTGATGGTGTGAGCCTACTATTGATAATCGGAAACTTCCCGCCAGGAGCCGACGCATCGAAAGACATACTGAAATCCCCTTGTGGGGTATACACCATCTCAATGGCAAACACACGCACTTCTAATCCCGAAACCGATGAGAGTCCATCGGCACCATAATTCCAACGCAACTGCATGCCTTCTGAACTGAAGTTTCCTTGACCCTCGAGTGCCAAACGCACGAAAGCACCCATTTGATCCGCAGTTGGTTCAATGAGATTCGGAGTTCCCTGACCATTGCTGTAGCCGGTCGGACTTACTTTGGCGTGTTTCCATAGTCCGTTAGCGTCCTTGTACTTCATAAATACCCATACTGCATCCCAGTTAATATCATCGCGCCAGGTGTTTCCCCAATTCAAGTCGAACTGCACTTGAATGGATTGCCCCGGTATATTGGCGGTGGTGGTGACATTTTGGACGAGGAGGTAAGTGAGCGAAGAGGAGACATCGCTGTAGCAATTCTGCAGATTGAAATCATCTGATACGATAGACTGTCCCGTTGATGCGCACGTCGCAACACACGTATAGTCGGCACCTTCAGTAGTCGATGGTACTGCGTTATAAATTCGATTGGTAGCACCGGTTATTGGTATGCCATTTTTTAACCATTGATATGTCCAGCCTATCGAAAATGGCGAAATATCACATATCAGCGGCTCTGTTTCACATTCAATAACTTCTCCGAGAATGGAAACCTCGTAACCCTCGGAAGGGGTGGAGCAATCAGAAGCGGGTAAAAAAGAATACTCACCCGTGGAGAGGTCTACGCTAAAAAAATACACATCTGTTGGGCCATTGTAATCAATATTACAACAACCCCAATAAATATTACCAGTCGGAAAAGACCCCAAGTAACCATAGTTGTCTATGTAAGTTTCCTCATAATAACATCCTTCGTATAAAGTGACCACAGCGAAAAATTCTTCGGAAAACCCCGGATTAACGGGTAATAGGGGTATGGTTTCATCAAAAAATTCATAGTACCCTAAAGTATCTATATAACAATCTCTAGTTAGAACCAACTGTTGGGCTTGAGTCTTGAAACTTATACAGAGCAAAAACAACAATGGTAAATGCTTGACTCTGATATTTGATTCCTTGCACATAAGGCTTTATTATTTAGATAAATACAAAAATATGTAATCGTATATAAATATAGCGAACTAAATCGAATCAAGTCAGAGATAGCTGTGCTTGATGCAGATAAAGTTTGCTTTTTAGCTGGCGACCCGAAAACATTCACGAGCCATACAACGGTAAGAGAGATTCTTTCTCGTGAGGTATTAACGATTTTCAGTCTGAGTCTATGCACTTGTAAAACAAATGCCAAAGCACTCAGTGCCTCCTACCTCTCCTTTCCCTCAGCATAACCGGCATAATTTATAGGTTGTTTATTCCTAGCGAACGTCAGAGTTTTGCGCCAGGCTTCAGGAAAAACTCGCAGCGATACTTTGCTGATGAGCGATTCTAACCAAAGCACTAAAAGTATGTCAAACATAGTTGTTCGTTCGGACAACTTTTAATACCTTTGCATCGCATGACTGACAAAAAAATTAGAACAGTCATTTTGTATGAGCACTATTTCGCTGACTTCTTTCAACAACAAAGACCAAAAGTGAAAGACAAAATTCTCTGGACGATTCGCTTGGTTGAGCGTCAGGAGAGAATACCGGAGGAATACTTCAAGCATATTGAAAACACCAAGGGCTTATACGAAATCAGAGTGCAACACGGCGGCAATGCCTTTCGCATATTCTGCTTCTTTGACAGCAGCAGATTAATTGTGCTAGGCAATGCCTTCCAAAAAAAGACTCAAAAAACACCGGCACACGAAATAGAACGCGCCCTAAACATCAAAGCCATCTATGAAAAAGAAAACAACCCTCAAAACGCTCGACCGATTCGTTGAGGAAAACTATGGCAAGCGCGGCACAACCAAGCGTGAAAAGTTTGAGAAGGGATATGAGGAATTTCGACTTGGTGTGCTCATTCAACAAGCACGCATGCAGCGCGGCATGACGCAAGAACAACTCGCCGAAAAGTGCGGCACCAACAAAGGATACATTTCCAAAATCGAAAACGATATCAAAGAAGTGCGTCTGTCCACTTTGCGCAAGATTGTTGAACTCGGATTGGGTGGTAAGCTGGAGCTGGCTATAAAGCTCTAGCCCCTCGACTGTGCTCGGCTAACACGATTCACAAAAAGTACGAATAACGAAGTACTAAGACACATGCCAAGGTCGTACTTGGTAATTCGCACTCCGCTCTTAATTACGGCATAACCGGAATAATTTATAGGTTGTTTATTCCTACCCAACGTCAGAGTTTTGGATCGAATTAAAGACGCGAAACCATGGCCCCCATTTTCCTCACACTCAGATGCATGTTTCTAATTATAGAAACTTTGATTACATTTGTAACGCTCAACAAATCGGTTTCCTATGCGATACTTTGAAACCGTCTTTTTGAAAGAAGCCCACGAGTTCATCGCGACGCTTGATTCCAAAACTGTCAAAAAGATCTTCTACGTCATCGATCTTGCTGAGCAAACGAATGACCCTAAACTGCTGAAAAAACTTCGTATGAATATATGGGAGTTTAGGACGGCCTATGCGGGACAACAAATCAGGATGCTTGCATTTTGGGACAAAACCGATAGCAACAATACACTCGTTGTAGCCACACACGGCTTCGTAAAAAAGACGAATCGTGTCGGCGAAAAAGAAATTGAGCGTGCAGTAAGACTCAGAGCAAAATACTTTAATAACATTACGTAAACCATGGCCTCAAAGAAAATCAAAACGTATACCCTAAGCGATTTGAAAGATCGTTACATCGGCAAGGTTGGAACGAATGCACGCGATCAATACGAACACGAACTGCGCATGGAAGTGCTCGGTAGAATGATTAAATCCGCCAGGCAAGATCGTGAACTGACTCAAGAACAACTCGGTCAACTCGTAGGTGTACAAAAAGCACAAATTTCAAAATTGGAAAACGGATCCAACAGCGCCACGATAGATACCATCCTCAAAATCTTTCACGCCATGAAAGCAGAAATCTACTTTCATGTAAAACTCGAAGAAAACTTCCCCAAGCCTCGACTCCGCTGAGCTGCCGAACCCTAGTGACTCCGATCGGCTAACGCGAAAATGGCGAAGGGCGAAGTAACCTACCTGAGGGTCTACTTCGCACCTGGCAACTCGTCCCTCGTCACTACCCCACCGGCAATCCCCCCAGCAACCACGCAAACAACGCCGACATCAATATCTGCCAGCCTAGAATAGCCAGCGACGCTTTGCCCCATTCGTTCTTCTTGTACTTCTCAGGGTACTTGCGCACGCGGTAAGCACTGTAAGCCGAAAGCCCTAAACCAATGAGCGCAATAATCAGCGCGGGAATGAAAATACCGGGACCAAACGACAACGGCATCACAACCTCAAACCACGTCAACATGCCCGCTATCTTTTGCAACGCCACACCAGCAAGCACCGTGAACACCGCGTATTTACCAACAGGATCCACCTGACGGTACTGCGGTTGGGGCTTGAAGGGCTTTTTGAGGGTATCGGGGGAGAAGGGCGAAGGATGAAGGGCGAGGGGCGAAGGACGAAGGACAAGGGGCGTCAATATGTAAACTCGGGTACTGCTCTGCTGAAATAACAGCTGTTTCAAAGGATGCCTTCTGCAACCCATGTATCTCGTCATTGGCGCCAGCAATTACATTGTCGCCATCCGTTTCGCATTGAACTTCATCCTTCGCACTTCGCCCATCGCCCATCACCCTTCGCACTTCGCCCATCGCACTTCGCCACTCCACATGATATCCCGGCAAATAATGCCTGCGCTCAATCGAACACGAAGTGAATACGAGAACGAACACGAGGAAAGCAAGCAACTGTTTCATGCGGTGATAGATTAACTGGAAGGTATATTTTTTTAACCGCAGAGGCGCAGATAATTCTCTCGAAGTTTCTTCGCGACTTTGCGGTTAATTCAAATCGCTAGTGAATAATCAACTTCCCTGCGGTCTTCGCTCGCACTTCATCCAACGTAACATCCGGCGCCAATTCCACCAAGTGAAATGCGCCATCGTGAATATCAAACACACCCAGGTCACTCACAATCTTCTTCACACATCCAACGCCTGTCAGCGGCAAAGTACAATGCGGTAATAATTTCGAATTGCCTGCCTTATCGCAATGTTGCATGGCTACAATGATGTTCTTCGCAGAGGCCACCAAGTCCATCGCGCCGCCCATACCCTTCACCATTTTACCCGGAACCTTCCAGTTAGCGATATCACCATGTTCACTCACTTCCATCGCACCCAAAATCGTGAGGTCAATTTTTTGGGCGCGAATCATTCCAAAACTCATCGCTGAATCAAACACCGCGCTGCCCTTCAACATCGTGATGGTCTGCTTACCCGCGTTAATCAAATCAGCGTCTTCATCACCATCGAATGGAAAGGGGCCCATGCCCAGCAATCCGTTCTCAGACTGAAGTTCAACTTCAATTCCCGCCGGCAGATAGTTCGCAACCAACGTTGGAATTCCGATACCGAGATTCACATACATACCGTCTTTGACTTCCTGCGCGATGCGCTTTGCAATGCCTATTTTATCGAGTGCCATGTCGTTGACTTGTTTGATTATGAGCGCTGACGCACGGTGCGTTGCTCAATGCGTTTTTCGTAATTGTTGCCCTGGAAAATGCGGTGCACATAAACACCCGGTGTGTGGATCATATCAGGATCCAACTCGCCATCGGGCACCAACTCCTCTACTTCAGCAATCGTAATTTTTCCGGCCATCGCCATGAGCGGATTGAAATTGCGCGCAGTCATGCGAAACACCAGATTGCCCTTCGAATCGCCTTTCCACGCTTTCACCAAGGCGAAGTCGGAGTCAAAAGCGTGCTCCAACAAATAATTTTTTCCGTTGAAATTGCGCACCTCTTTGCCGATGCCCACCTCCGTGCCTACACCTGCAGGCGTATAGATCGCGGGCATTCCGTAACCCGCAGCCATGCATCGCGTGGCCAAGGTTCCCTGCGGAATCAACTCCACTTCCAGTTCGCCGCTGAGCATTTGTCGCTCGAACTCATCGTTCTCGCCGACATACGACGAGATCATTTTCTTCACTTGTTTCGTCTGAAGCAACAACCCAAGACCGAAGTCATCCACTCCGGCGTTGTTGGAAATACACGTGAGATTCTTAACGCCTTTGCGCACCAATTCGTTGATGCAGTTCTCGGGAATTCCGCACAAACCGAATCCTCCGACCATGAGTGTCATGCCGTCGGTTATCCCGTTGCACGCCTCCTCGACGTTCTTGACTACTTTATTAATGGGCATACTTGACCAATGATTTATTGGTCAAAATTAGTGGAATCAGCAGGAATAAATTCGTCCGTTTCTTTCGGCAATCCGACAGGCACAGGAATGCCACTCTCCGATTCAAGATCACCTTCTCCAAAGAGACTATCAAATTCATCCGTGCCGACAGGTCCAGCCGGTACACCTCCCACGCGATTGGTGCAGCCCTTGGGCATTTCAAAGTCTCCTTTCGAAATGTCCAATTGACCGTCGGCGTAGACTTTCTTCATGAAATACCCATAAATCGGAAGACCCGTATTCGCACCTTGACCCAGCGCCGTGCTGGAGAAGCGAACGGTCGGATCTTGTGCGCCCACCCAAACTCCCGTGACCAGGTCGGGCGTCAACCCGATAAACCAGCCGTCAGTGTTGTTTTGCGTAGTACCTGTTTTTCCGGCTGTCGGATACGTAATACCGCCATAGGCTTTGCCGGGATTGCGCAGTCGTACTCCTGTTCCGCTGCCACAACTACCGGTCACAACCGCCTTCATCATCGTCAAGAGATCGTATGCCGCGCAAGGATCAATGGCCTGTTCAATCTCAGGCTCAGGCTCGTAAATAGGAGTTCCGTTTTTATCCTCAATGCGCAGAATAAACGTCGGCTTGATGTACACGCCCTGATTGGCAAAAGTGCTCAGCGCTCCAACCATCTGGTACAGCGGCACATTCGCGGCTCCTAACGCAATCGGTCCAACAGGATCCAGATGCGCGGTAATACCCAGCCTGCGTGCCAACTTGATGATGTTATCGATGCCGTATTGCTGCGCCAATCGCGCTGCTACTGTGTTCACGGAGTTGGCCAGCGCACACTGCATCGTGTAGGATCCGTAGCCCGTGCCACTGTTTTGCGGACACCAACTGCCCCAGCAAAAACGCGAACCATCGACTTGATCTGTCGGGTTTTTTCCCATGCGCAAGGCTGTTGCATAAACCAACGGCTTAAACGTTGAGCCCACCTGACGCGCAGATTGGTACACGTTATCAAACTTGAAGTTTTTGAAATCAATACCGCCCACCCACGCTTTGATGTGACCGCTGTGCGGATCAACCGACATCATGCTCGCGTGTAAAATCGCCTTGTTGTATTTGATGCTGTCAAGCGGAGAAAGTGTCGTGTCCTTCTGACCGGTTGGCGTGTACACCTTCATGGCCACCGGCAGATTCATCACGCGGTCAATTTCCTTCTGATCCGCCACCGGCCACTGATGACCGCAGCCATCCTTGCTCTCGCGACAATGGAAAACCTCCTTGCCATCCACTTTTTCCTTAGCGATGTAAAAGGCAGGACGCTCGCAGTCAGGACATAGCTTTCCCGTCAAAATCATGTGGCGCTCGCTCGATTCAATCGCACGCTTCATGATGGATTCACGGTCTTCTTTGCGAATGCCGTTGTAGAACGGATAATTCTCCTTCTTTCTTCTGGCCACATCCTTGAAAAACGCCGGCTGCAATTCCTTTCGCAAATGCTCATGCACGGCCCACTCCGCATACTCTTGCATGCGCGAATCCAGGGTGGTGTAAATCTTCAATCCGTCGCGGTAAATGTCGTAGGGCTGACCATCGGCCTTGGCATATTTCAATTGGCCCTTGCTGTCCTTTTCGGTTAAAATCTCTTCCAGCTGAGAGCGCAACACTTCGCGGAAGTAGGGCGCCAAGCCCTCGTCGTGACTCATGCGCTGGTAGTCGAGGCCCAGTGGCAACGCACGCAATGAATCATACTCCTGCTGAGAGAGATAATCATACTTCACCATTTGATTCATGACGACCTCACGGCGTTTGGTGACCAACGAATCACGCTTGAGAGGATTGAACAGCGAACTGTTTTTGAGCATTCCCACCAGCATGGCCGATTGCTGCACATTGAGCTGATCGGGTGTGGTGTTGAAATAAATGTGTGCCGCCGATTTGATACCGACCGCCTGATTCAAAAAGTCGTATTGATTGAGGTAAAGCGCGATGATTTCATCTTTGGTGTACAAGCGCTCGATCTGACAGGCGATAATCCATTCGCGGATCTTCTGAAAACCGCGCTTGAGAATCGATACGTTTTGATATTCTTTGGTGAACTGCATTTTGGCGAGCTGCTGGGTAATGGTGGATGCCCCGCCATCCTGTCCGGCTGAAAACACCGCCCGGAACAACCCCCAATAATCCACGCCACTGTGTTCCCTGAAACGCACGTCTTCGGTCGACAAAAGGGCATTCACCAAATGCGGCGGAAGCTCACTGAATTTGGCATCACTGCGATTTTCCTTGTAATAGGCTCCCAACGTTTTATTGTCGACCGACAACACCTGCGAAGCCAAACTCACCTTTGGATTGGCGAGCAATTCCACATCCGGCAAGCCGCTGAGCATCGCCGTGAGCAAAATCAACAAAACGCCCAAAACGGGCGTCATTGCGATGATCCAAAGCAATCGCGCCCTGCCTTTGAAATTATTTCCTGCCTTTTTTGCCATGGTATTGCCGAATTCAAAAGTATTCGCTGCCGCGCTCAAACGCCCGCTCCGGGCGAATGTTGCCCACAATTCTTCGTTAGCAATTCAAGGGCGCATTAAAAAAATGAAAATCCATGCAACTGTTCGGGTGTTTGAGTTGTTGAACGTATCGCAGGCATTCATTTGCACTTCCATTTTGATTATGAAAAAAATAACTGCCCTTCTGCTCATCGTCCTCACATCGGTTGTCACCTTTGGTCAAACCACCTGGGGATGCACAGATTCGACAGCCCCGAACTACAACCCACTGGCCACTGCCGATGATGGTACCTGCTGCTATGACGGCAACTGGTTCGTAGTCACCTGTAGTGAACCTTGTTATTTCTCATTCTACAATGACCAACTCGGCTATTTAGGTGCAGTTGATTTCCCGGCTCAAAGCGGCGTTTGCATACCCGATGTTTGTAGCTCGGTGAATGTTCACGGCACCCAAGGAACAGGTAATTACACGTGGTCCATTACAAACGCTCAAGGCACAGAAGTCGCCGGAGGCACTACCGTGGATAATTTCTACGACTTCGCCATCATAGGTGGAAGCAACAGCGTTTCGGGTTGTCTGGACCCGATGGCTTGCAATTTCGATGCGAGTGCGACCTGTTACGACTATTCGCTCTGCGACTACAGCTGCCTGGGATGCACAGACCCAACGGCGGTGAATTTCAACCCAAACGCTACACAAAACGACGGCTCGTGCTGCGATGCATCGCATTACCTCACCGGAACGGTGACCGGCACGTTCGACGATGCCTCAGCGATATGGTACCTCACCCCGCTCGATGGCAGCTGGAGCTACTCCGTGCCTTCCGGCCAAGCCACCTGTGTGCCTGACGGATGCTACTTCGTTTACATCTATTCCCCTGTCGGCCCATCCGACGCGCAGCTTACCCTCACCGACTTCAACGGAAACGTTGTGTTCAGCGGTCAAGCCGGCCTGAATACGCAATCAACGTTCACCTTGGGCAACGGAACACCCGGTTGTAATGACTTTTCCGCATGCAACTATGACCCAACGGCTACTTGCGGAAGCTACTATCTCTGCACCTACGATTGCTATGGTTGTACTGATCCTTCCGCGCCAAACTACGATCCGGATGCAACTTTCGACAATGGCACCTGCTGCACACAATCGTATACTGTCAGCGGAACAGGCAACTTTGAATACTACGTAAGTAATCAATACACGGGATATGTCACTGGTGGTTCCTTCCCGGCTTCAACAGGGTTTTGCCTTTCCGATGGTTGCTTCTTCATCGACCTGTGGAGCAATGAAGGTCTGCCGTTCACCTGGACGCTCACCGACGCCAACGGTAACGTTGTAGCCGATGGTGCAGCTGCCACCTACTACGCAAGCCAGCCGCTCTCAAACAACGCCACCTCGGGCTGTCTGGATCCCGGAGCTTGCAACTATGATGTTACGGCAGACTGTTCCGATTACTCACTATGCACCTATGACTGCTATGGTTGTACCGATCCATCGGCTTCTAATTTCGATCCCGATGCCTTGCTCGATAATGGCTTCTGCTGCTATGCCGAGTATTACACGGTTCAACTTTCGGCTCCTGGATATTGGTATGCCTACTCAGGCGACGGTGCTGCCGGAGGTTCAGGTCATTACCCCGAACAAACCGGGTTCTGCTTTGATGAAGGCTGCCTGAATTTCACCGCCTATCCTGATGACTACACAATTTCCAACTTCGGCGCAACTATTTCATTGAATGGCGTTGAGATTACCAGTGGCAACGTGAACCCCATTTTTGGTGGTGTTGAACTCACCTTCGCGGAAAATCCAACCGTTGGTTGCGGTATTTCCTATGCCTGCAACTACGACCCAACAGTGAATTGTCCCGACTATTACGCTTGCACATTTGATTGCTACGGTTGCACCAACGCGGACGCACCCAACTACAATCCTGATGCAACCATCGACAACGGCACTTGCTGCCTCAACGATTGGTACACCCTCACCTTATCGGCCCCGGGCTATTGGTCTGTTACTTCGCTCACGGATTATGCATACTACAGTGGATCTTATCCGGAACAGAACGGCTTCTGCATGAACGGTACGTGCTTCCAGTTAAGCGCTTGGACGTTTGATGGCAGCGATGTGACATACACTGTTCTCGATGCTGCAGGCAATGCTGTTAGCTCGGGCACGATTAACTATTACGACTACGCAGTAACCATTGCCTTCAACGGCGTTACAACCGGTTGCGCAGACCCAAGCGCTTGTAATTACGACGCCGGTGCCGATTGCATGGACTACTTCAACTGCGATTACAGCTGTTTGGGATGCACGGATGCTACGGCACCGAATTTCAATCCAAACGCCACCGTGAACGATGGCTCATGTTGTTACAACAACTGGTACACGCTCAGCTTCAGCGGTGAAGCCTACTGGTACATGGCCAACGAAAACGGTTATTACGCCGGAGGCGTTTACCCGCAACAAAATGGTTTTTGTACGCTCGACAGCTGTTTCAATCTTCAAGTGTATGCGCTTACCGGAACCAATTTGGATGTCGAAGTATATGACGTGAATGGTAACATCATCTTTAGCGGAAATACCGGCACGAATTACTTCAATGTGCTTTCCGTTTCTTCAACCAACGAAATCGCCGGTTGCACTGATCCGAGTTCATGCAACTACAACGAAGCCGCCACATGCGATGACGGTACATGCTTCATCTGCCTTGGCTGCACGAATCCATCTGCACTCAACTACGACGCGTGGGCGTGGTATGATGACGGCAGTTGTATCTATGAAGTTATGCCTCCATTCATGGGCATGTCGATGATTCCCGATGAAGCCAACAACCAATTCTGGGTGAGCGTGGAGATGATGGATGAAGGCAATGGCGCCCCATACATCCTCAGCACCAGCTACAACAATCAAATGCTCATGCTGAATGAAGCAGGTCAATATTTGGCCGGTCCATACCCTTGCGATACTACAATTGATTTCACCTTGAACAGCCTTGAAGCCGGCATGATGGAATACATGACGGCCTCCATGGAAGGCGCTTGCGAGGTTGCTCAGTCTGTGATTGAAATGACACCGTCCTTCTCGCTCTATCCAAACCCTGCGAATGATCGCGTCACCATCTCCGGTTGGGACGCGGCTGCTCAAGTGACCATCACCGATGTCAGCGGTCGCATGGTGCGGGAAGAACGCTTACGCAACAATCAACTCGAAACATCATCGCTCACGGATGGTGTGTACATCATCAGCCTCAAAGAAGGTGAACGCTCAGCCAGCATGCGCTTGATAGTGCAGCACTGATCTCGATAAATTGAACCATGAAAAAAGCCGGGCATCACCCGGCTTTTTTATTTAAATATCACATAACTGTTAAAGAGCGCTGCCGAAGAGCGTATACGCAATGCGCACGCCCAAATAATTCGAAGCATTTGCTCCCTCGACATCGCTATCGGGTGCAATAATGTTGTAACGCACACCCACATCCACTTTGTCATTCAGCATATAACCGAGACCCACAGCGCCACTTATGTAACTCTCTGATGAGGTTGTCCCTGGAATCGTTCCCAGAAATCCGAGATCCAAAGCCTTTGTTGTAACACTAATACTATGCACACCACCTTGTACGTGAGCATACAGCCCTGCACCGCGTGACGACAAGTAGTACTTCGCACCCACTTGAATCGGCATCATGCTCGATTTCTCGATAAATGCAGAAACCGCGTCATCTACACTTAACAGCACATAACCTGCTTGCAGCGTAACACCAAGCTTCTCGCCTACAGGATGCTCATAGCCCAGTGATACCCCATAACCCAAAGGATAGGAATCGCCGAAATCTCCCGTTGGTAATGCTAACTCAGCACCAAAAGATACAGGGCCGATCTGTGCCCAACTTGCCACCGACATCCCGAAGGCAGCAAGCATTGTGATTAGTTTTTTATTCATCAGTTAAAATTTGTGGAGGTAAACTACGCAATCAATCCGCACACAGCGTCGACCCCCAAATTGGCAATGAACAATGCCTTGTTTATGACGTATTACACTACCGTCAGCTGTGAAAATGGCGATGAACAATAGCCGCCATTTTATTATTCACCACCTTCTGCAAATCCTCCAAGCTCGCCTCCTTCACCGCTTGCACGGTTTTGAAATGATGGATAAGTGCCTGCGTCGTATGCATGCCAACGCCTTTGATATCGGTCAACTCCGAACGAATGGCATCTTTGCTTCTGCGGTCGCGATGCTTGGTAATGCCGAATCGGTGCGCCTCGTCGCGCAGGCGTTGAATGAGCTTCAGTGATTCACTTCGCTTGTCCAGATAGATGGGCAAACTGTCGCCCGGGAAATAGATTTCTTCCAACCGCTTAGCAATACCGATGATGCCAATTTTCCCATACAATTCGAGCTTCACCAAACTCTCGATGGCAGCGCTCAGCTGACCCTTGCCCCCGTCGATGATGATGAGCTGCGGCAACGTCTCACCCTCATCAAGCATGCGGCGATAACGGCGAAACACTTCCGCAACTCATCATCATCGATGGTGGTAAGGGACAATTGAGCGCAGCCATCGAGAGTTTGGTGAAGCTCGAGCTGTATGGGAAAATCGGCATCATCGGTATCGCTAAGCGACTGGAAGAAATATACTTCCCGGGCGATAGTTTGCCCATCTACCTGGATAAGCGCAGCGAATCATTGAAGCTCATTCAACGTCTTCGCGACGAAGCACATCGATTTGGCATTACCAAGCACCGCGACCGCAGAAGCAAGGATGCGATACGCTCTGAGCTTACCGATATCAAAGGCGTGGGCATGCATACTACACAAGCGCTCATT
>JBKCDO010000215.1:0-2713 GCA_046304755.1 Flavobacteriales bacterium | reverse complement strand
GAAGCATCGGGCTTCATAATCCGCTGTCTTATATCCGCCTCTTTCTCATCGAATGGAGCACACTTAGACTCTAACTCATGCAATACTTCCGATTGCTCAGAACCACATACCGATAATGACTTTTGCAAATCAGTAAACTCTGCTTTGAACGATGGGGACTCTGTGCTGTCGGTTATTAAGGCAATCGAGTGGTCCTTGTCCAACACCAAACGATAATAGTTTAATTCCAGTGGTTTGTTTGGTGCCAGAATAAACGAGCCATCACCGCCAATCACCGTGGAATCAGTAAACACCATGCGGTTATTGACAAAACGTTCGAGATAAATGGTCTTTCCTTCCGCTCCGGTAATTTTACCTTCAATAGAACCCTTTTGACCGCCGGTGCAAGCCGAAAGGATTGTTACAAAGGATGCAAGAAAGAGGAAAGCTCGCGTAGAACTCAGGCGCTCGGAATGTTCGGTGTTGCGTTGGAGTATCATGTGGATCGCAGCAACTGGACAAATGCCGCCTCTCCACTTAAAAATGCAATCGATACAGGACTAACAAAAATCGGAATCTCGTCTAACCCTCGAATGCTTTTCAGTCTCGCCGCGTCCTTCTCGGTAGTCACAATCGCTTGCGCGAAAGTACCGTATTTAGTCCATAACCCCGTCAACTCCTTTCGTGAAAAATTGTGATGATCGCCAAAAGACTCAAAATGAACGGATGAAAAGGACTGCCTCAGGTAAGTCTCAAATTTGCGCGTATCGGCCAACCCTGCAACGCCTAAAATCGGTGTCGAGTTATTGATTTCCATGGGCTTACCCGATACTTGAACCGGATTGCCATAGTCTAGTCGGGTGAAAAACACCCGCTGATTGCGCAGCGGACGGATAGCTTTGGTGATTCGCTCTTGATCCTCTGCCGATAATCGGGGAGGGCATTTGGTAACGATGATAACATCAGCCCTGCGATAGGCCGAGCGCACGTCGCGCAATCCACCTACAGGAAACAACCGGTCGGTCCAGAACGGTCGGTCATACTCGGTGAGCAAGATTTTAAGGTCTCCCTGCAATCGGCGGTGCTGAAAAGCGTCATCCAACACTGCAATGTTGGCATTGGAAACGGTTTTCAAAAAATCCAGACCGCGCAACCGATTCTCACACACAGCAACATCCAATTCCGGAAATTTCAAGTGAACCTGCATGGGTTCATCGCCGATGATTTCAGCTGTGGCCTGGACGCGGCCGGCCAAGATGAATCCTTTGGAAGTTCTGCCATATCCGCGCGAAAGAAAGGCCGGCTTGCACCAGGCGCGCAACTGACGCAAGACGTATTCTGCATGAGGCGTTTTACCTGTTCCCCCCAAGGCCAGGTTGCCAATGACAATAGTGGGTAGCTTGCCCGGTTCAGATGACACTATGCGCGAATCATACAACCAATGACGGAATCGCAGCATTCCACCCCAAAGCCAGGCGACAGGTCTGAATAATTGACTCCATTTTCCCACGTCTGCTAATGTAAGCGACTTTACTGTCAAATTCTGTCATGAATAGATATACGTTTTTGTTATTGAATTGCATCCATGGAATGTTGTTAATTTGTCCGCATGCAATTGAAAGAATTAATCGCATTTTTCGAAGGATGGGCGCCGCCTTCGTTGCAGGAGAGTTATGACAACAGTGGTTTGCTCGTTGGACACTCCGCCAAAGAGGTCACAGGTGTGCTGTTTTGTTTGGATTCTACCGAGGCCATAATTGAAGAGGCCGTTCGTAAGGGCTGTAACCTTGTTGTGGCGCATCATCCCATTATTTTCAGTGGATTAAAACGACTGACCGGAAGAAATTATATCGAACGAACAGTCATCAAGGCGATTCAACACGATGTCGCGATTTACGCGATTCATACTAACCTGGACAACGTGCGATCAGGCGTGAATGCCAAGATGGCTGAGAAACTCGGACTGCGGGACACAACTATTTTGGCGCCCAAAAACGGGTTGATGCTGCAATTGTCGGTTTATGTGCCAATCGCTGCCGCTGAAGTTGTCCGCCAAGCACTTTTCGCTGCCGGAGCCGGTAATATCGGACGGTATTCGGAGTGCAGCTTTGAAACATCCGGACAAGGCACCTTCAAAGCCGGGGCTGAGTCCAATCCCACCATTGGCCAACAAGGTATTCGACATGCCGAAGCTGAAGTTTGTATTTCGGTTCTGCTTCCTGATTATCTGAAAAACAGTGTTCTAAGCGCGATGAGGCAAGCTCACCCTTATGAGGAGGTGGCTTATCAAATCATACGGTTGGAAAATACCTGGCAAGATGTAGGAGCAGGAATGGTTGGGATGTTAGAAAAGCCGCTGGAATTCAAGGACTTCTTGCATCAAGTCAAATCTCAACTTCAATTACCGGCGCTTCGCTATACGCAAGCCGCACGGTCTCACGTTCAGCGGGTAGCAATTTGTGGTGGAAGCGGAAGCTTTTTACTTGAAGACGCAAAGCGCTCCGGAGCAGATGTTTATATAACTGCTGACTATAAGTATCACCAGTTTTTCGATGCGGATGGTGCTATTTCAATCATCGATATCGGACATTTTGAAAGCGAACAGTTTACAATTGAATTATTAGGTGAACGGTTTAAGCAAAAATTTCCTACTTTCGCGTCCCATTTGACGGAGATTGTAACCAACCCCGTCCATTATTTGTAACTCACGATGGCTAAAAAACCAGCTAAAGTC
>JBKCDO010000214.1:0-1439 GCA_046304755.1 Flavobacteriales bacterium | reverse complement strand
CCCTTCGCTCTTCGCCCTTCGCCCTTCGCCCTTCGACCTGCTCATCAAGCACCCTTCACCCCTTCGGCTTCGCCTAGGGACCGCTCGCGTGAGCCGAGCGGAGCCGAGGCCACAATAAAACGCGAACTTGCCGGTCCCCGAGCGAAGCCGAGGGGGCATGGCTTTCACCCCTCACCCCCGTCAACCACATTCTCATTCTCGCTCTGGAATGTTTAGAGCGAGAGCGAGAATGAGAAACAGAATGAGTAGTTGTGCCCCCCTCGCCAATGCTTCGGCTCCGCTCAGCCCAAGTCGCCATTCGCCACTCGTCACTCGTGATTCGCTATTCGTCATTCGTCACTCGCCATTCGTCATTCGTCACTCGCACTTCGTCCCTCACCCCTCACCCCTCACCATTTGTCCCTCGTCCCTCGTCATTTGTCACTAATAACCCCCCTTTTACCCAATTTTTTTTTTCACAGGCATCCATAATGAATCACAATCGTCCTTACTATTGTGAAATCGTTATCGAATGGTAACGTGATTGCTTAATTACCTTAAATCATTTTAAAACACTTCACGACGAGAAGGATTTAACCGAAACACTTAACCGGGAGTGATGCAGGCTCTGCATGAGCTGCGTATCGCGACCCACAACGAAATCAAACAATTTACCAATTAAACCAAATCAAATGACAAACAGTTACACAACTGGTCCGAACTTGTTTCGGAAATTTTTGTTCGCGGGCGTGACACTCGCTATGTCTGTTTTGTTCTCTGTGTCCTCTTGGGGACAAGCCGCGACCTACAATTTTTCAGCGTCGGCAGGCACTTACACACCTATTACAGGTGGAACCGCGTTTTTCACGACGGGTGCTAGTTATGATGACAACATCTCTGCGAGTATCACCATTCCAAGTTTCACCTATTCGGGCACTGCTTACACGGTTCTCCGTGTAAATACGAACGGATGGGTTTCTTTCGGAGCTGCCACAACAACATCTGGTTACACAGCTCTGTCTAGTGCAATTACTGGTGGAAATGCAATTCTTGCGCCTTTTGCTGAAGACCAACAGAACTCTGTCACTTCAGAAATCCGATATGAGGATACCGGAACTGAATTCGTGGTTCAGTGGAAGGATGTACGTCGCTTCGGTACAACAGAGACGCTGAATTATCAGCTTCGTTTGCAATATGCGGCTTCTCCACAGACATTTTCTTTCGTTTATGGCAACATGGCGAATGGAGCTGATACGAATCCGCAAGTCGGTCACAAATCAGTTATTGCCGCCGGTTCGATTGGAACAACGCTTTTCAACTTAACATTGAAGAATATACCGGCCGGTACTTCATGCGACTGGATTAATGCGGTTCGTGGTCGTTTAAATTAAGAGAAGATTGTCCTGAATTCAACAACCAAAAACCAACTAACATGCGCCAGTGGGACGACATTCCACTTC
>JBKCDO010000213.1:0-3889 GCA_046304755.1 Flavobacteriales bacterium | reverse complement strand
CATCTATTCCGCGCGACACTCGAAATCGTAAAGCATCATGTTCAGGCTTTTCCACAAGAGGAATTAAAGGCCGACGATACTCCCGTAGCACTTGAATTGGCTATTGCACCAACGAAGAATACCGATCGGTTGGAATGGTTTATTGAAAAGGCCGTCGAACTCGGAGTTGGGAAAATCACCTTGATTCATTGCGAACATTCCGAGCGACCACGCATCAATGGAGAGCGCCTTCAGCGTATTGCCATCGCCGCGTTGAAACAATCGGGTAGAACCTGGTTACCGGAAATATCGGAATTACAGCCCGCCGCAGAATGGTTGAAATCCTGTTCTGCCGGCATTAAGGCAATTGCGCATTGTATGGTGGATCAGGAACGATTGTTATTGCGCAATTTGATTACACCAAACACAAGTGCTGCCATTGCTATCGGGCCGGAGGGTGATTTTTCCCAGGCGGAAGTTCGAACGGCATTAGAAGCGGGTTTCTCTTCCGTTAGTTTGGGCGATGCCCGCTTACGAACGGAAACAGCTGCTCTAGCTGCAGTGCATACCTACAACCTATTGAATCAATCCTGAAATGAGCTTGAAGACTATCTTTCTTGCATCCGCAATCGTGGTGCTTATGAGTGTTGCGGCAGATTTGGCGTGTCAAACACACCCCATTATCCCTGAACCGCGTGATTTCAGTATGAGTTCTTCATCGTTCGAGTTGAATGAGCGGACAGTCATCGCGGCTAACCGTTTTGCCACAGAGGAAGCGCTTCAGTTTACCGCATGGCTGGAAAAGGCTTGCGGTAAAAAGTTTGAGGTGGTAGATATAGATCAACTGCCGGCGGAAAATTTCATCGTGTTCAGTTGCACCAGGCGCGTAGCAGACCTCACGCCGGAAAGACTTAAGGTTATGTCCGATTCTATGGCCCGACGGGTATTAGAGGCTGACAAGAGCGCCTACAAACTCAACATCAGTAAACGCGGAGTGCTGTTGAATGCGGAATACAATGAGGGGGTTTTTTATGCCATGCAAACACTGCGTCAATTGTTTCCTGCGACGGCCGAGAGTGGCGGTCTGCAGCTTCCGCATGGGATGAAAGGAATGCTCATCAACGATCGGGCGCGATTTCCACACCGGGGGTTGTTACTGGATTGCTGCCGTCATTTTATGAGTGTGGAGTTTATTAAGTCGTATATCGATTTGTTGTCGTACTACAAGATGAATGTCTTGCATTGGCACCTGACGGAAGATCAGGGCTGGCGCATTCAAATCGAAAAATACCCACTCCTCACTGAAGTAGGCGCATGGCGCACCGAAAAGGATGGTACGCGTTACGGAGGGTTTTATTCGAAGGAACAAATTCGGGAGATCGTGGAGTATGCTGCCAAGCGTCATGTCACCATCATTCCTGAAATCGAATTACCAGGGCACTCTACCGCCGCCATAGCGGCATATCCACAATTGAGTTGCACGGGTGAAACCATCGCGGTCGAAAATGAATGGGGCGTATTCAAGGATATCTATTGTGCAGGCAACGAATACACGTTCGAGTTCCTGGAAAATGTGTTGTCGGAAGTGTGTGAATTGTTTCCGGGGAAGTACATCCACATCGGTGGCGATGAAGCGCCGAAATTTCGCTGGGAGCACTGCGATCGTTGTCAGCAACGCATCAAGGATAAGGGGCTGAAGAATGACGCCGAATTGCAGACTTACTTCATTGAGCGCATTGCTGCCTTTTTGGCAACCAAAGGGAAACGCATCATCGGGTGGGATGAAATCCTGGAAGGAGGCATTCCCGCTGACGCTGCCATCCAGAGCTGGCGCGGAATGGAAGGCGGAGAGGCTGCGGCAAGGGAGCATCACGCAGTTGTGATGTCGCCCACAAGCCATTGCTACTTCGATTATAGTTTAGCTGCTATTGATCTGCAGAAAGTCTACAGTTTCGATCCAATACCGGCGAATTTATCTGCCGCAGAATCCTTCTGGATCAAGGGCGGCGAGTGCAACATGTGGACGGAGCACGCGCCTGAAGAAAAGGTAGACGCCAAAGTGTTTCCGCGCTTGCTGGCATTGGCTGAGGTGCTCTGGACATATCCCGAGCAGCGCAATTACGAAGCTTTTTACACCAGAGTTACTGATCACTTGAATCGCTTGCGCGCGCTGGATGTGCAATTTGGTTTTCCCCGAATACCCGTCGAGCCGCGCAGCGCACCGGCATTCAATGGCGCGATGCAGATTGAGCTGCTGAGTCTGTTGCCGGATTGTAGTATAAAGTATGCGCTAAGCGAAGCATCAGATAATCCTGCAGCGAAGGATTTTCAAGATTATTTGCAGCCGTTAACCATTACCAAAGCCTCTTCACTCAGTGTAAATGCGACATTCATGGATATGCCCTATTCAGAGCCGCTCCGCTGGTGGTTTGAGCCGCATCTGGGTTATGGAATAAAGCCGGAGTTGAGTTATGAGCCTTCATCGTATTACACCGGTGGAGGTAAACAGGCGCTGACAGACGGTAGGATCGGCTCTGCCAATTTTCGAGACGGTGTGTGGCAGGCTACTCAGGGCACGGATATGGAAGCGGTCGTTGATTTAGGTGAAATGCAGCGTGTGGATGAACTGGAGACGCATTGGTTCATGTATGGCAACGCTTGGATTTTTTTGCCTGCTCAGGTGGAGTATTTCGTTAGTGAGAACGGCATCGATTGGAAGAGTGTCGGTGTGGCAAAATCATCTACTGACGAGCGAGCTCCCGGTGAATTTTTTGAGACGTTTAAAATCAAGAGGGTCGGCAAAACGACGCGATATGTCAAGATGAAGGCGACAAATCGAGGGGCTTGCCCCGACTGGCATGACGCCCCGGGAGAACCGAGCTGGTTGTTTTGCGATGAGCTGGTTATTCGTCCCTGAGAATTACAGGTGCATGAATTCTTTCTTGGCCTTGAGCTGCTCTTCGGTTTCGCGGTGCTCAGGATCATCGACGCAGCAGTCTACGGGACAAACGGCAGCGCACTGGGGTTCATCATGGAAACCCACACACTCGGTGCATTTATCTGAAACGATGTAATACACATCCATACTCACCGGTGACTGATTCGAATCTGCGTCAATCTCACCGGCTTGTCCAAGGGGTGTGAAAATGCCGCGCAAGCCTGTGCCATCGGAGTACTTCCATTCGGCGCCACCTTCATAGATTGCGTTGTTGGGACATTCCGGTTCACATGCACCACAGTTGATGCATTCGTCAGTAATCATGATAGCCATTGCGGTTCCTTTCTAATTTTGGGGCACAAAAATAATCGCTCCAACCACAGTATGCATCAAACCCTCGAATATCGCATTGGCGCTTTGGCTCAATGGGGCAAAGTCATGGAAACATTGGCGACATCCGATACATGGCCCGGCTATGAATCGGGACTGTCTCAGGACGAGTTTGATTCCTTGCGACAGTTGATTGCATCTCACATGCATCACAACGGTTGGTTCACGGAAAACAACATTCGCAAGTCTTTGTTCGCCTGGAGCGAGCAGCTTATGGCGTCTTCACTTTCAAAATGGCTTTCCGGTTATGAGATGAAGCAGGTAAGCACCCCGAAAAAAGTGGGCATCATTTGCGCAGGAAATATTCCGATGGTTGGCTTGCACGACATTCTCTGCGTGGTACTTTCAGGTCATCAGGCGGTGGTCAAACTTTCTTCCGATGACAACCGACTATTACCTGCGCTTATGCAAATTCTCTTTCGTTTAGATGAATCTCTGGAACCGCAGGTGGTTTTTACCGACGGCTTGATGAAGGGAATGGACGCCATGATTGCAACCGGCAGTAACAATACCTCCCGTTATTTTGAGCAATATTTTGGTCATCTGCCGCACATTATTCGCAAGAGCAGAACGAGCGTGGCC
>JBKCDO010000212.1:0-2731 GCA_046304755.1 Flavobacteriales bacterium | reverse complement strand
CCAAGCTTCAATATACAGCATCGTCTTTTGGCCCGACGGCTTGCGCATGGCCACCGCAAGCCGCGATAAGACCATCAAATACTGGGATGCAGCTAATTTGGATCCTATCAAGCGTATTGATTATGCGGCCGGCGGACATCGGCACTCGGTCAACAAATTACTTCTTGCCGGAACTGTGCTTGTGAGTGGAGGAGACGACCGAATGCTGCAGGTGCATCGTGTATAATTTGTCGTTTTGCCTCGGCCATGTGCCACAACGTCTCCGTTAACTTCGCCCTTTATTCACGCTATGTCTCAACCCTCTATTCCAAAAGGAACCCGCGACTTCTCGCCCGAAGTCATGATTCGGCGCAATTACATCTTTGATGTGATTCGCTCCGTTTTTCAACGCTATGGCTATTTGCCTCTGGAAACACCCAGCATGGAGCAGGTCGAAACCCTCACGGGCAAATACGGCGATGAAGGCGATAAACTTATTTTTCGCGTGCTCGATAGCGGGGATTACCTCAAGGGCGTAAGCGAAGAGGCACTCCAATCGCGTCAACTTAACAGCATTACAAAGTCCATTGCAGAGAAAGCACTGCGCTATGATTTGACAGTGCCTTTCGCGCGCTTCGTGGTCATGCACCAGCATGAGCTGGCATTTCCGTTTAAGCGTTATCAAATACAGCCCGTCTGGCGCGCCGATCGTCCGCAAAGGGGACGTTACCGCGAGTTTTATCAATGCGATGCCGACGTGGTTGGCAGCGACAGTCTCATCAATGAAGTGGAACTCATTCAAATTTTTGACGATGCGCTCACCCAATTGAAAGTTCCCGCAATCATTAAGATTAATAATCGCAAAATCCTCATGGGCATTGCCGCCGCCGCCGGCATCGCCGATCGCATGATGGAAATGACCATTGCCATCGATAAGCTGGATAAAATAGGAGAGGAGGGCGTGATGAAGGAACTGGCCGAGCGCGGATTCAGCGCTTCGGCGATAACCATAATTAAGTCCATGCTCGGTTTAAAAGGCGATAACCGCGAACAACTGAATCACTTGCGCTCCGTGTTGTCGGCCAACGAAACAGGCTTGAAGGGAATTGAAGAAATCGAGTTTGTACTGAATAAGCTCGACGCTCTTCCACTGGCCTCGGCCAAAGTCGAATTGGATATTACACTTGCCCGCGGACTCAATTATTATACTGGAGCCATTTTCGAGGTGAAAGCAGAAGGTGTGCAGATGGGTAGTATTTGCGGAGGCGGTCGTTACGATGACCTCACGGGTATCTTCGGATTGAAAGGCGTTTCAGGCGTGGGTATTTCCTTCGGTGCGGATCGCATTTACGATGTGATGAATGAACTAAACCTCTTTCCCGATCACGCCAAACAAAGCACCCGTGTCTTGTTCGCCAATTTCGGTGAACAGGAAGAGCAGCACTGTTTGCAGCTGGTAAGAGCCGTTCGCAAGGCCGGCATCAATGCGGAAATCTATCCCGAAAGTGCCAAGATGAAAAAGCAGTTCAAGTACGCTGATGATAAACACATCCCTTACGTTGCTATTGTTGGCGAAGAAGAGTTGAAGAGTCAAACCATTTCGCTGAAGCACATGCAAAGCGGTGAACAATCCAAGCTGACCATCCATGAGCTCATTGCCAGACTTCAAGACTAAGCCGACGTACCGGCGCATCACGCAAGAAGACATTGAGCGTTTTGTCACCATGTTGGATGACAAGCGCGTGTTGTTTGATGAGGAATCGCTCTTGGCCTATGGTCACGACGAAACCGAAGACCTGGTGCATCCGCCGGAGGTTGTGCTCAAACCACAATCAGCCGCCGAGGTCAGTGCGATATTGAGCCATTGTCGCGAACATTCGATTCCTGTAACAGCTATTGGTGGTCGCACAGGTTTGAGCGGCGGCGCATTAAGTGTTCTGGGTGGTGTGGGCTTAAGCATGGAGCGAATGAACCGTATCCTGGAAATTGATGAATTGAATTTGCAGGTGAGTGTTGAGCCGGGCGTAATCACGCAAGTGCTACAAGAAACTGTTGCGGCAAAAGGACTTTACTATCCTCCCGATCCCAGCAGCCGCGGTACGTGCACCATTGGCGGCAACCTGGCTGAAAACGCCGGTGGTCCCAGAGCAGTGAAGTATGGCGTAACCAAGGATTTTGTCCTCAACCTTGAAGTGGTATTGGCGGATGGAACTATTATTCAAACGGGAGCCAACACGTTAAAGAATTCAACAGGCTATAATCTGACGCAGCTGATGGTAGGCAGTGAAGGTACACTGGGCATCATCACCAAAGCCCAATTGAAGCTCGTGCCTTTGCCGAAGCACAACCTGTTGATGCTTGTTCCTTTTTATGATGCGGCAAAGGCCTGCGAGGCGGTGAGTGCAATTTTTCGTGCGGGAATCACCCCCAGTGCCCTTGAATTTATGGAGCGCGATGCCATTGATTGGGTTCTGCGTTTTGTGGATGATGTGAGTGTGCCGGTAGAACCTGCTATTCAAGCGCATTTGCTGATTGAAGTGGATGGCAATCATACCGAAGCGCTCATGGCCGATTGTGAAGTGATTGCAGGGGTGGTGCAGGAGTATGGCAGCGGTGAAATTCTCTTTGCCGATGATGAGGCGCAGAAAAATCAACTGTGGAAGTTGCGCAGAAAAGTTGCTGAGGCGGTGAAATCGAACAGTGTTTATAAGGAAGAAGACACCGTTGTGCCGCGTTACAAATTGCCGGAGCT
>JBKCDO010000211.1:0-9937 GCA_046304755.1 Flavobacteriales bacterium | reverse complement strand
CGGCGTGACTTTCAATACCGAGTGATTATGTGTGAATTGGCCGTGCCGGAATTTCCTTCAATGGCGGAGAATACGTCATTTGAAACTTGTTCCGGTTTAACCGTTTCCTTTCAAAACAGCAGCGAAGCTTCCAATACGACTTCTTATCACTGGGACTTCGGCGTTATTGGCACGGCCGGGGATACCAGTAATTTTGAAGAACCTACGTTTACTTACCCCGGGCCCGGTTTGTATGAGGTAATTCTTACCACCAATCCAGGTTGGCCGTGCGAAGATACCTCTGCACATTATTACGCAGTTTATCCGCCCGTTGTGCCTGTGATTTTGGGAAATACAACGGACTCCTACGCATGTATTAATCTTCAAGATACTTACGACTTAGTTGTCACAGGAGACTACACCGCAGCGGCATCGATACTATGGAACTTTGGTCCAGGTGCCTCTCCTGCTTCATCAACAGATGACGTGGTGGGAAATGTAGCTTTTCCGGCCGGATCGACTCAATGGGATGTCAGCGTTACTGTAGAGGAAAATGGGTGCGTGGGAACTGACACTCAGACCATCATCAACATGCCTGATCCTGTTGCGAGTATTCAACCGCAAAATATTTTCTGCCAAGGACTGGAGTACACCTTTACTTCAAACTCTATTGGGGCTGCCAGCTTGGATTGGGATTTCGATGGAAACGGGTCAACGGACTTGACAAACCCGAATGCTCCGACAATGCTCTATGCACAAGCGGGAACGTATGATGTTCAGCTTATTGCCTCAGCTCCTGAAGCTTGCAATGATACAGCCATGAGCACCTTTGAGATCTCCTTGCTTCCGGCTCCTTACTTTAATCGTCCGCCATCACAGTGTTTGGAGGGCAACAGCTTTTCTTTCCAAGCTACGGGAGCTCAGACGCTCTCCCCCACCTTCCAATGGAACTTTGGTCCATCTGCATCGGTTAACGGCAGCGCAATGCAAGCCCCTTCAGGTATATCGTTTGACTCTGCAGACATGCATGCTGTGACGCTTACCATCACGGAAAATGGCTGTGCCGTGTCCTATACGGACTCGGTAGCTGTTGCCCAACATATATTACCCAACTTCGGCGTGGCTACAACCAGTGGTTGCCCCGGTCATGTGGCCAATGTTATGGCTGTCACAGAATCAGTTGTACCCGTATACTATATCTGGGATTTTGGCAATGGCGCAACAGCATCACAGAGCATAACTACGCACGCCTATGAATTGCCCGGTTCATATGCGATAACCGCAACAGCTTTCACCAATGAGGGGTGTTACGATAGCCTCACCATTGTATTTCCGAATGCTGTCACTATCTATCCTAATCCTGACCCATCGTTTTCGATATCGCCACAGATTATGGATATTACCAATGCCGTGTGTGAGCTATCGGCTGTATACCAAGAAGGTGACTGCAATTTCTTTATGTCTGACGGCGGTAATATCAACGACTGTGAAACGGAATACAGCTGGGTAGAGGCCGGAATTCACACCATCACCCATTATGTCACCAGTCCTCAAGGATGCACTTCGAGTGCCTCCGGTGAAGTTCTGATTAATGGCTCAACATTCTATGCTCCAACCGGTTTTACACCCAACGATGATGGCTTGAATGATTACTGGATGCCTGTGATGACGGGGATAGCTTCATTTCAATTGGAAATCTTCAACAAATGGGGGGATCTGATATACACAACTACCGATACCAATCGTCCATGGATGGGCGAAGCCTATGGTGGCGATCATTATGTACCGAACGATGTGTATCACTTCAGGATAACGACCAAAGATCTTACACAAAGAACCCGTGAATTTTCGGGGTCCTTTTTGATGACTCGTTGACAGTTGTCAATTTTTTCCATAGCCGTAACTTGCTGAAATAAAAAAATTTGTATATCTGTGTACAGATTATATATTTGGCTTCTAAGATGTATAACTAGAACAGCTTAACCTCACCTTCTCATGAATGACGGCTATAAAGAGGATGTATTTTCAACATCCGTTCGGGCAGGTAAACGAACTTACTTCTTCGATGTCAAAGCAACGCGAGGCAACGATCTTTTCATGACCATCACCGAATCAAAGCGTGTTGGCCATGAAAATGATGGTCCTGTGCATTACGAAAAGCACAAAATTTTCCTGTACAAAGAAGATTTTGATGGTTTTGCCGAAGGCTTGCAGAAAGCGATTGATCACATTCGCAGTTTGCAAGGCACCGGAGAATATCGCACCGCGGACAGTAATCGAAAGACTTTGAGCGAGTTCTCTGCGAATCACGAAGAAGGAATGAATCCAACTTCGGATTTCAATTTTGATGATCTCGGAGCAGATCATTGAAAAACATAAAGTGCTATTGACTTTTCTGTTATTCATGACGGGTCGCACTTCGCGGCCCTTTTTGTGTTGTAACATTGCATCATTATGGCAAACAGCAAGGGCACTCTTTATTTGATTCCAAACACATTAGGCAGCGGGGCTGACAAATATGTCACTGCACAACTTCAGCAAGTATGCTCCTCTATCGAGACCTTCATTGTGGAGGAAATAAAAAGCGCTCGCCGGCTTTTGCGTCAGACAGGTGTTAGTCGCCCGCTGGAAGAACTTACCTTTTTGTCCTTGAATGAGCATACAAAATCCAATGATGTACAAGAACTCATTCAGCCTTTGCTGGAAGGAAAAACAGTTGGACTCATCAGTGAGGCCGGCGTTCCCTGTGTGGCTGATCCCGGGAGCTCTGTTGTTGAACTGGCGCATGAACAAGGAATCAAAGTCGTTCCCTTAGTTGGACCCTCCTCCATTCTTCTCGCCCTTATGGCCAGTGGTTTCAATGGCCAGCAATTCACGTTCAATGGTTATCTGCCACGTGAACGTTCCGAGCGTAGCCGCAAGATTCGTCAATTGGAGCAATTAGCACTATCCGGAGTTACACAAATCTTTATGGACGCTCCCTATCGTAACAACCAAGTATTGGAAGATCTGCTGCAAACCTGTCGCATGGATACAAAACTTTGCATCGCATCTAATATTACTTGCGACAATGAGCGTATCAATACCAAGACCATCACGGAGTGGTCGATACGCAAGCCGGAACTGAATAAGATGCCGGTGATGTTTGTGTTGGGTACTAGGTACTAGGTACTGGGGACTGGATTGGACCGATGGTAAAGTTAACGTTGATTTTTTTTGCTTTCAACCGTTAAGATAGTACTCAGTACCCAGTACCCAGTCCCTATTTTTGCGCTCCATTTGTTACTAAGACATGTTCGAGAATTTAACCGAGAAATTTGATAGGGCCTTTAAAATCCTCAAAGGCGAAGGCAACATCACTGAAATCAATGTTGCCGAGACATTGAAAGAAGTGCGTCGTGCGCTATTGGATGCCGACGTCAACTTTAAAACAGCGAAAGAATTTACTGAAAATGTAAAACAGAAGGCTTTAGGTCAGCAGGTACTCACCGCCGTTAAACCCGGAGAGTTGCTCATCAAAATAACACACGATGAGCTCAAGGAACTCATGGGTGGAACCGCGTCGGAGATCAATTACCAAGGAAATCCGGGAGTGATTCTGATGAGCGGTCTGCAAGGTTCGGGTAAAACGACTTTTTCCGGTAAGCTCGCGAATTATCTCAAAACAAAAAAAGGAAAGAAGCCGCTTCTGGTGGCTTGTGATATCTACCGACCTGCGGCGATCGATCAGCTGCATGTTGTTGGTGAAAGTATTGGTGTGGAGGTTTTTTCCGAAAGGGAAAATAAAAATGCCGTTTCAATTGCAACGAATGCATTGAACTACGCCAAGCAAAATGGCTTTAACGTCATGATTGTCGATACGGCGGGACGCTTAGCAATCGATGAGCAAATGATGTCGGAGATCTATGACGTGAAGCAAGCGATTCAGCCGAGCGAAATTCTCTTTGTCGTTGACTCGATGACCGGTCAGGATGCAGTGAATACCGCACGAGCGTTCAATGAGCGCCTCGACTTTGACGGTGTGGTTTTGACCAAGCTCGATGGCGATACCCGCGGTGGTGCTGCGCTTTCCATCAAGAGCGAAGTGAATAAACCCATTAAGTTCGTCGGTACCGGCGAAAAGATGGATGCGCTCGATGTGTTCTATCCTGAACGTATGGCCAGCCGTATCTTGGGCATGGGTGACGTTGTATCGCTCGTAGAACGTGCTCAAGAGCAATTTGATGAAGAACAAGCCAAGCGTCTTGAGAAGCGCATCAAGAAAGACCAGTTCGATTTCAATGACTTTGTGGAGCAAATCGGTCAGATTCGCAAGATGGGTTCCATGAAGGATTTGCTGGGTATGATTCCCGGTGTTGGAAAAGCGATGAAAGACGTTGAGATTAACGAAGACGCGTTCAAGCACATCGAAGCCATTATTCACAGTATGACTCCGCAGGAGCGCAGCAATCCCGGCCTCATCAATCAATCTCGTAAAACACGCATCGCCAAAGGTTCAGGACGCAGTTTGGATGAAGTTAATCGACTAATGAAGCAGTTTGACCAAACCAAGCAGATGATGAAGATGATGACCAACAAAACCCAAATGGCGCAGATGATGCAGCAGATGAAGGGGATGAGAGGGGGAATGCCGCGTTAGTGAATAGTGAATAGTGAATAGTGAATGGTGGAGCAAGGACTTTTAACTTTAAAACAAACATGGCAATCAGCGGAACGCACTATACTTTTCCTCAGCAAAGCGCCTTCTACAAGGGCAAGGTGAGAGACGTATATAGCATTGGTGATGACCTGTTGGTCATGATTGCCAGTGATCGCATTTCGGCGTTTGATGTGGTATTACCGAGGGCGATTCCTTTTAAAGGTCCAGTGTTGAATCAGATTGCAGCGCACATGTTGGAAGCTACGGCTGATGTGGTTCCTAACTGGCGGCTAGAGAGTCCCGATCCGAACATCACGATTGGTTATCGTTGTGAGCCTTTCAAAGTGGAAATGGTGATTCGCGGGTACCTCACGGGCCACGCTTGGAGAACATACAAGAGTGGACTACGTGAACTATGCGGGGTCAAATTGCCGGAAGGCTTGAAGGAACACGACCGATTACCGGAGCCTATTATTACCCCAACGACCAAAGCTAGCGAGGGTCATGATGAAGACATTTCACGCGAGCAAATCATTGCACAAAGCATTGTTTCCGAAAGCGACTATAACCAACTCGAATATTATACTCGTCAGCTCTTTGCACGCGGAACTGAAATCGCCGCGAAGCAGGGCTTGATTCTCGTGGATACGAAATATGAGTTCGGCAAACGGGGAGATAAAATTCTGTTGATGGATGAAATCCACACGCCTGATTCATCGCGTTATTTCTACGCCGAGGGCTATGCAGAGCGTCAGGCTAAAGGTGAACAACAGCGCCAACTTAGCAAGGAATTTGTGCGCGAGTGGCTCATTGCAAATAACTTCATGGGAAAAGAGGGTCAAACCGTTCCGAAGATGTCTGATGAGTGGATTCAACAGATTTCGGCCCGTTACATTGAGCTATTTGAACAAGTTACCGGAAAGAAGTTTGAGCGACAAGATTACAGCAATGCCGAAGTCCGCATGGAGTCCGCCGTTCTCAACTTCCTTCAGTCGAGATAATCAACGCATTATTTTCAAGATTTCACTCGCAGCCTGAAACGGCGAGAGTTTGCCCGCGGCTACTTCCGCTTCCATTTTGCGTACTTCCTTCATGATGTCGGGATTATGATAGAATCGTTCGATAATACCTGCGCGCACGGTTTCATGTAACCACGATAAATTCTGCCTGTTGCGGCGTTCTTGCAGCATTCCGCGTTGCTCCATCCATTGAACGAATTCATGCATTGTGTGCATTACCTCATCAAGACCTTGACCCTCCAAAGCGGAAGTGGTCATTACCGGTGGAAACCAGCCATCCTCCCGAGCGGGAAACAAGTGCAATGCGGAGGCATATTCTGCCTTTGCGCGCGTCGCATTGTGAGCATTACTGCCATCAGCTTTCGTAATAATCATCGCATCGCACATTTCCATGATGCCGCGCTTGATGCCTTGTAACTGATCGCCGGCACCGGCAAGCATGAGCAGTACAAAGAAATCCGTCATGGCATGCACGGCGGTTTCGCTCTGCCCTACTCCAACGGTTTCAACCAGAATGATATCATAGCCGGCAGCTTCGCACAGTAGAATCGTTTCTCGTGTTTTGCGCGCAACACCACCCAAAGTTTCACTCGAAGGGGAAGGACGAATAAAAGCGCGGCTGTCTGCAGCCAATCGCTCCATGCGCGTTTTATCGCCCAGAATACTCCCCTTGCTGATAGGACTGCTGGGATCTACAGCCAACACGGCCACCTTTTTTCCGGCTTCGAGCAAAGCCATTCCAAACGCATCAATGAAGGTGCTTTTACCTACACCCGGAACGCCTGTGATACCCATGCGGACGGATTTTCCTGAATGAGGCAAGCACAAACGGACAATCTCCGCCGCCTCGTCTTCCGGTCCGCTCTCGATACAGGTGATCGCCTGAGCTAACGACGCCCGGTCGCCTTTCATTAGTCCCATTGCCAACGCTTGCGCATCGCGGCCCTTCGCCTGCGAGCGGATGAGGGCGATGGCCTTTTCGGCACTGTCTTTTTTGGCGGAATCGGACATGGGGCGAAGATAGGGACTAGGTACTAGGTACGAAGTACAAGGTATCGCGAAAGTTGGTCTTTTATTTCAGGTGCCGTATGCGAAAGCGGAGGGATACCATTTCACTACTTCACTACTTCACTACTTCACCATTTCACCACGGCCAATCCTTTTCCCTCTAAAAACGCATTTGCCTGCGAGAAATGTCTGCAACCGAAAAAGCCCTGATAGGCTGAAAGCGGCGAAGGATGAGGAGCTTTGAGCACCAGGTGCTTCGTTGTGTCGATGAGGGTTTCTTTCTTTTGCGCATAGTTGCCCCAGAGCATGAAGACCACGTGAGGCTGATGCACGCTGATGGTGCGGATCACTTCGTCGGTGAAGGTTTCCCAACCAAATTTAGCATGAGAGCCGGGCCTTTTTTCTTCCACGGTGAGCACGGTGTTGAGCAGAAACACGCCTTGTTCGGCCCAGCGCGTGAGGTCTACCCAAGGCATACCACCAACATCGTCCCACACTTCCTTCAACATATTGCGCAGTGAAGGCGGAGGCTTTTGTCCGGCATGCACTGAAAAAGCCAGTCCATTGGCTTGTTCGGGTCCGTGATAAGGATCCTGACCGAGAATCACTACGCGGACATCAGTCAGTGGGGTGAGTTCGAATGCGCGAAAAATGTCCTTGCGCGCAGGATAACACACTCCCCTATCATAACTGTGATTAACGCTTTCGTTTATGCTGCGCCAGATTGGTCCTTGCGTAAACGGCTGCAGGGCATTAGACCATGATGGGTTAGATATATCGAGCTCGTTTGACACGTGGTAAAGTTAGTTCAGGATTATCAGGCATAAAATGGTACTAGGAAGCATTCAACCAATCAAATCAAGAGTTTATCAAGGAAATAAGTTTAATACGCAACGTGAATTATATTGCACAAACCACGCTATAGCGCTCTATCATGCTCGACAGAATCATTCATTTTTTTGACACCATTCGAGAGAATCCGATTGAACTTTACAGTGAATTCGGCTTACAGCACGAATTGGCGATATTTTTAAAAACGACATATCCTGACCTTTCCGTTAGACTAGAATATCCCACAACCAGAATATTCAATCCGGTTCCAAACTTCATTAAAAAGGAAATTGATATTTATATAACAGCGGCAACCGGTGAGCGTTTCGTGATCGAACTTAAAATGCCGAAGGATGATTGCGGAACACCGCATGAAATGTACAGGGCAATTCAAGATGTAAAATTTCTGGAACAACTAAGGCAACATCATATGGATGGATGTTATGCTATTCTCATTACCGAAAGACAAGCTTTTTGGCAAGCACCTCAAGCCAATGCAGGTATATATCAGTTTTTTAATGGGCAGCACGTGAACATCCAATCGGTTGATGCCGGACAATTACCGAATTTTCTGCATAAAAGAGGTACAATCGAGCTTAACAAGATCTATCACGGAAACTGGAATGATTACATCGACATTCATCATACCGGTTGGAAATACTATGTGCTCGACATTTGAAAAACCCAATGAAGGGTAACTTCCTCATGTGAGTATGCAATCAACAAATTACTCTTGATTCAGATCAAGTCAGCATAGCAACTACACGCTCTACTTTTGTTATTCATGAACCGCAAAACATTTCTCACGCTCATGGCAGGAACAACCGGAATGGCGGCACTAGGCGCAGTGCGCATGTTGCATGATCTTTATGCTGAAACTGACGTACTAATGCCGGCGCTTTTCATTGGCCATGGTTCACCGATGAACGGCATTGAAGACAACCTCTTCAGTAATCGGTGGAAACAGTTGGGAAAGGAACTGCCTGTTCCCAAGGCCGTGCTGGTGATATCGGCGCACTGGCTGACCAAGGGTACTTTTGTGACCGCTGTGGACAAGCCACAGACGATTCATGATTTTGGTGGATTTCCGCAAGCGTTGTTCGACGCACAATATCCAGCTCCGGGCGATGCACAGTTGGCCGCTTCGATAAGTGAATTTTCGGCCGAACATTCCATCGGACTTGACCATGAGTGGGGATTGGATCACGGGTCGTGGACGATTCTCAAGCACATCTATCCCAACGCAGATATTCCGGTTCTTCAATTGAGTATCGATTATAATCAGCCGCCGGCCTACCATTACGAATTGGCGAAGGCATTGGCAGGACTGCGCAAGCGCGGAATCCTCATTATCGGCAGCGGCAACATGGTGCACAACCTGCGCATGGTCGATTTTGCGCGACTCAATGAAGACAACTACGGCTTTGATTGGGCACTCGAGCTCAATGAGCTATTCAAGACCAAAATCCTTTCGGGCGACCATCAGGCACTTATCAACTATTCGTCCCTTCACTCGGCGTCGAAATTGGCCATTCCCACGCCCGATCATTACTACCCGCTGCTTTACACCTTGGGCTTGCAACAGCCCTCCGATGGCGTCAGCTTCTTCAATGACCGGGCGGTGGCCGGGTCGTTGACGATGACGAGCGTGGTTTTGGGGACTGAGTACTGAGGACTGAGGACTGAGGACTGAGGACTGAGGAAATTGAATGCAGCACCCAATACCCAGTACCCAGTACTCAGTACCCAGTACCCAGTACTTGTTAATAACTCCGCCATTTTTCCTCAATTCATCAACAATGCATTGTAGTGCCGTTCGGTGCGGATATTTTTGACCGTTGAGCCTGCCCGAATTGGGCGGAACACGCATTAACAACGGGAACCGCAAGGTCTACCCTAACCTATTCAAACAGTATGATTACCAGAATTATCGGTATTAATACCGCTACCTATGTCAATGCAGAAATGCGCCTCGACGACTGCGATTCATTGCAATTGGTCGGACCAAACAACGTAGGTAAATCCACCCTCATCTACACCTTGAACTTCCTGTTTGTGGTGGATGGCTCGAAAATGAGCTTCTCCGGACAGCGCAAGGGAGACAAGGAAACCATTCACCACTACTTCCCTACCCACAACCAGAGCTACATCCTGTTTGAGGTGCATAAAAATAGTCCTTACTGCATCCTAGTGAAACGCGACAGCGAAGGGGAACTGGAGTACTACCGAATTACCGGCGAGTACAATCAGGAGTACTTCTTTAAGCGCGATGGACAAACACAGCGTATCCGCCGTTGGGATGAAGTGCAGGATTTACTTGCAACCGAAGGCGTGGAACTTTACCTCTTCAAGAGTAAGAGCGAAGTATTCAATACCGTGTATCAGCGTGGTCGCCGCAATGATGCGGTGGTATGGCTCGAGGAAAGCGTGCGTACCGACGGATTGAGCAATAACTTCTCGA
>JBKCDO010000210.1:0-9805 GCA_046304755.1 Flavobacteriales bacterium | reverse complement strand
TCTTAACGGCGTCTAACCACGATTGGCTCGTGATTTTCACCCAAAAGGTACGCTGCTTCTGGATGCGTGTGATTGAATTGCCGGAAGTTGCCAAAACAACGAAGGGTCGTGCCATTCAAAACCTCATTCAAATCGAGCAAGACGATAAACTGCTGGCTTACATCCCTGTGAAGGATTTGATGAACGAGGAGTATGTGAACAGCAATTACGTAATTCTCTGCACCAAGCAAGGGTTGATCAAGAAGACGTCGCTCGAGGCGTATTCACGTCCGCGTTCCAATGGTATCAACGCCATCACGATTGTGGAAGGTGACGAACTATTGTCGGCCCAGCTTACCAATGGTAACTGCGAGGTCATCATGGGAACACGCGAGGGTAAGGCCATTCGATTCAACGAGAAGACGGTTCGCGCCGTTGGTCGCACAGCCCAAGGGGTAAAGGCGGTTTCACTCGATAGCGATAAGAATGAAGTTATTGGCATGGTTTGCGTAGCGAATCCAAACACCGACATTTTGGTGGTGAGCGAAAAAGGCTTTGGTAAGCGTTCAGCTTTGGAAGATTATCGCATCACCAACCGCGGTGGTAAGGGTGTGAAGACCATCAATATCACTGAGAAGACGGGAGATTTGATAGCGATTTTGGGTGTTGACAACGACCATGATTTTATGATCATCAACAAGAGCGGTATAACCATCCGCTTGCGTGTAGAAGATCTGCGTGTTGTTGGTCGCGCAACGCAAGGGGTGAAACTCATCAACTTGCGCGGCAACGACGAAATCGCAGCGGTGTGCAGTGTATTGAAGGATGAAGATGACGATACACCAACAGCGGAAGTCGTCAACGAGGACATGCCAACAGATGGATTAGAAGACCTCGACGACACCACCGAAAACGAAGATGCAAGCGGCGAAGCATAACAGAGCTCACACTTTGCTACCTCTGCGCCATTGCGGTTAAAAAAAAAATAATAGCGGTAAAAAAGATAACCAATGAAAAGTATCCTCACGATTTCCCTGGGTCTGGCTTTGGCCCTTCAAACAAGTGCACAAGCAGATGTGACTTCTGCTTATAACGCAAACAAGCAAGGCGACTTCGCCAAAGCGGCTGAATTCATCGAGAAGGCCATTAATGATCCCAAGGCTGTGACCAAGGAAAAGACCTGGCGTTACCGCGGTGATATCTATTTGAGTATTGCCGGCTCACCGGATTTGGCGGCAAATTATCCAAACGCAGTTGCCTTGTGCATGGAGTCCTATTTCAAAAGCATGGAGATTGATACTAAGAAGGAATGGATTCAGGAGAATACCGCAGGCTTGAGTAATCTGCAAGGCATTGTATTGGAGCGTGCAAGCAAACAATATGAAACCAATGACTTCTGTGGTGCGAGCGGCAACTTCGGGGTAGCCCGTGACATCAGTACCAAATTCGGTATTGTGGATTCAGCCAGTATTTATAACGGCGCCTATTGCGCTGAACGTTGCGGAAAACTGGAGGAAGCACTGGCCGGTTATCAGGAGAGCGCCAAAATCGGGTACAATGTGCCGGGCGTTTACGGATCCATCGTGGAGATCTACAACAAGATGGGTAAAAAGGACGAGGCGGTAAAGACCTTATCTGAGGCCCGTGCCAAATACCCGAAGGATTCAGATTTGTTGCGTGCTGAGGTGAATGTGTTCTTGACCGATCAGAAATACGACCAGGCGCTTGGTTTGCTGAAGGATTTGACGGCCCAAGATCCTAAGAATGAGATGATTTGGTTCGTTTTAGGTGTGACTTACGAGAAATTAGGCAATGTAGCAGAACAAGAAGCTGCGTATTTGAAAGCACTGGAAATCAATCCGAAGTACTTTGATGCGTTGTTCAACCTGGGGGCTACGATTTACAACCAGGGCGTCGAGAAGTATAAGGAGTGTGATAAAATCCCGCCACGCGAAGCTGCCAAGTACGACGGTTGCGTAGCGGATGCCAACAAGATTTTCGCTAAGTCCATCGGTTATTTCGAAACAGCCTATGGCGAACGTCCAACCGACAAGGACATCATCAATGCGCTGAAAGAAGCCTATGTGCGCGTTGGAAATATGGAGGGAAAGAAGAAGATGGAAGAAGCGTTGAAAGGATTGTAGGATTGTAGCATTATGGGATTATAGGGGACGGTGGCCGAATGGCTGCCGTTTCTGTTTGGTGAAATGGTGAAATAGTGAAATAGTGAAATATTGAAATAGTGAAATAGTGAAATAGTAGGTGGGCTGATTGTACTATTTCACTGCTTCACCATCTCACCGTCTTACTTTACATAATGTAAATTATGAGCTAAAACACAAGGCCAAACACCTGAATATAAGCTCCTAATGCGCTTAAACTCGTCTTGATTATCCGAACTCAATGTGCCATCCTTGCCATCTCTTCTGCAATCTGCTCTTTCGAAAACGACGCGTAAAGTTTTTCCTCCCGCTCGAGAATCTGAGCAAACGGATCCAAACTAAATGCGCAGCCCATATACGTCGTTGGCAAATCCCGGCTGGTCAAATGATGATCGCCCAAATGCTTCACAGCGTAATCTTCCGGCGTAAACTTCCCTGTCAAGTACCGGAATTGATTCTCCGAAATCTTACGTATGGCTCCTGCCTGAATGCGACGTTCTGATGTGAATCTTTGCATTAACTCGGTCGATGTTTTGCCTTGTTTATCAATAATTTGATTTAAATTCCATAGATCCTCCAAACCCGTATTAAGACCTTGGCCCATGAACGGCAACATGGCGTGCGCAGCATCGCCCATAATGACCACGTCATCGGCATGATGCCAATTCTCAGCATTGACCGAACCCAAAAAACCGCCTTTGGAATGCTTCAACTGCTCGCGTATATCGGGAACCAACGCTTTGACCCCGGGAAACAACGCCTCAAAAGCGCTGTCATCCTTTTGAACGAGCAGCTCCTGCATATGCTCATTTTGGTGAACCAGGAAAAGGCTAAAACCGCCTTCATGCACCGGAAAAGCACCGATCATCGCCTTGGGACTGTGCCAATAATGGAATTTATCCCGCTCCCAGAGGTTTTCGGTAATTCGTATCTCACGATAGTGGTTTTTCTCGAGTTGATGGCTCACCGTACCGTTACGGTTCAAATGGTAGGTCACCTTTGAGCGAACTCCATCGGCCCCGATGAGCATATCGTATTTCCAGTACTTCTTGTGACCATAGTGCATCACATCCAGTGCTTTTTGTTCGAAAAACACATCCTGCACGACGCTATCATAGTGAATCTGCACGTTTGGCAGCGCTTCTGCCCGCTGAGTCAATAAGTGATACAGCGTATTTCTGGAAATGCAATTGATTTCATGGCCTTGAACCGAATACGGTTCGATCTCTGCGCCCGTAGCATGATGGCGCATGCGGCCATTGAGTTTGAGCGAATGATCCAGTACATCTTGCGCCATCCCAATTGCTTCAAGGGTGCGCCAGCCGCGCGCTGAAATGACCAACTGCAGCGATCGTGCTTGCATGGATGGCGGAAACACGGGTTCCTCGCGTTTTTCAAAAATATCGATACGCTCAAAACGATCCGACAACATGATTGCGGTTGCTAAACCAACCAAGCCTCCTCCGGCAATAATTAAAGGACTATGATCCATAAACTACGTATTCTTGAATAGTGGAGCAACATGCTCCATAAATGCTTTCATTCGATTGATAACGACTTCGGCGTCGTTGGTGTTAAAATCAAACCAGGTCATCAGGCAATCATTCGGGTGAAACCGCTCGCAAATGCTTCGATAAACTTTCGCAGGACTGCCGTAAACGGCGTTTTCCATTCCACTTTCAACCTTGCCTTGATCGACGGTGCCTTCCATAGCCTGCCAATAGGCATGCATGGCATCTCGCGCTTCGGCTTCAGCCTTGGCGTCTTGCTCGGCCTCCATGAGTTCAGCATCAGCACAGGTGAACACCATCACCGTGCGCGGCATGTATTCGCGCTTCCAGGGCCCTCCGGAAGGGTGAAAACAAGCGCTCATGCGCTCATGCGTCTGATCAATGATGTGGTTTGGTGTCACAGAAAGGTTAAACACCTTCACGGGAAGCCATTGGTTAATGTGTTGCTGAAGTTGAGGGTCGTGAGAACCGAGTACCAGATTCAAATTGCTCAAATCGACGTCTTCCGGGATAAGTTTCACCCGCTGGAATTCCCAAAGCGGCGGAATGGTTATATGTTCGGTATCAGCAGGCAAGCCGACATGTTGCATGGCCTCGGCCCAACTAGTGGCATCCTTGACTTCCGTTCGCTGAACAACTTTAGGTGTTACGTCGGCGCTTCCGAGTGTTTCTCCCGAGAGCATACGCACGAATATTTCCGCAGCCTCGCGTAGGGTGAGTGCGCGCACAGCCGGCCAAAGGAGTTCCTCCGCCTTGTTGCGCGGTTTGAATCCATAGACTTCATTGGCATAAGCAAATCGTCCAATGCCGAAGCCGATGTTGAGTTTTCGTCCCGAGCTTCGTAACTCCTCTTGATGAATCGTCAAGTAGGTGCGCACGGCCTCGGCATGGGCAACAGGCCCTCCATTGGCGATGATATTTCGAATGGCAGAGCCAACTTCAATGCGTTTCGTTTGCGGATAAGCTACCGAGGCAATCTGCAGAATATCGGTATTGATGCACAATTCCCCATTGAAATGCGGCAATAGCGGTTCAGGCTTATGTTGCTCGGTGCGAATAGAGAAGTGTGCCTCTCCTATCCATGCGCGGTTGAACCCTAGTTCGTCTGCGGATCGTATTTGGCGAAATAAATTATCATACAGCAGTTTATCGCCGGGAGGGCCATGCCCCAAATCCATTTTCGAAAAACTGAAAAAGATGTCGAATTCCATCGATGGTTAAGATGATTAGTTCAACAAATCTAATCGGATTTGATAACGAACAACCGCTAGTTTATCAACGAAAAAGGCGCTCCTTGCGAAGCGCCTTTCCTTACCCATTAAAATCGATCTACATTATCAATCAACCTTCTTTTTCCAACAGCAGTGATTGCAAGGCTCGCAATTCGCGCACCTTATCATCATTGCTTGCCGCTATATAAGCATGTATAAGATTATTCAGCATTCGGGCAATCATCTCCATGTTAGAACATGGACGATAAAAGCGCTCGTCTTGCGGTAAATTCTGCTTTTGCAGAAAATCATCAATCTCTTCTTTTTGAAGAATTGTTCCCGCATTAAACGGATTGATATAAAACAACACATCGGCATCCTCACGGCTCAAACCCAGCTCGGCATCAAACGGATGAAAATCCATGAAGCACAGAATAAAATGACTCGGAAGATTAACACCATGCACCGGTAAATCCAGGCTATTGGCCAAATAGGTATATAATAAACCCAGTGAAAGTGGATTTCCTGACTTAGATGATATGAGGTCAGCAAGAAAAGAATTCTGCGGCTGATGAAAATTATCGCGATTTCCCTTAAACCCGTGATGATTGTAGAGCATGTGATTGATCACTCGGACCTGCTCAAATGCCGTAAGATTATCATTCAACTCCAACCAGATATCCTGGCGAATCTTGGATACCGCTCTACGCAGCTCTGCCTCATCATAGGAAGGGTATTGATACTTATTGATGATGAGAGCTCCTTCGAGGAGATCTTTATCCTCGGAATTTTTCCATGCTTTTAAGCGATTGTAAACCCCTTCATATTGAATGGTTGAAATCAACTCCTCCAATCGTGTTTGAAACAGAGGTCCGAAATCGGAAAGTTCCCAATACTGTTCGAGCTGCGGGATAATTGCCTCCCCGTAGGTTTTCAGTTCAGAACTTACCTGGTTGTAAATGGTTTCGTCCGGATCTTCAATAAGCGAAATCAGGGCGTTCACTTCGTTGCTGTACATGGTGATCGTTTTTCAGTTTTCAGTAGTGATACCAAAACTAGCTCAACGAATCAACCTCGACAGATTGAGTCAAACAACCTTTTTCACAAAGGATGTTTTAAAATCGCTCTAATACAGTGCTGATAAGGGTTTCAATACTTGCTGACGGGTTCTTGTGGAATTCTTTGGTTGCCCGATTAGCCAGTATGGCACAGACAGTTAACGCTTTGTGGCCCAACATCGATGAAAGCGCATAAATACCGGCGCATTCCATTTCGAAGTTGGTGATTCGAAGTCCATCAGTGAGATAACCGGCATAGTCGTCGATACGCGATTGCATGGCAGATTGCAGGCGAACCGACCGTCCTTGCGGTCCATAAAACCCATTGGCCGTGGCGGTGATGCCGACAACGCAATCGAAGGCAATGCGATCTTTGAGCTCCATATCGGCTTGAGCCAGGTAGAACGAAGGATTCTGCTGAATCCATGTGTATTTCGAGCGCATCGCATCGGCATGTACCGATTCCGCCGTGTTCATCTCCGCGGAATAGCTGCCCGGAACGCCATCAAGACCAAAAGCAAAAGCCGATGCAACGAAGGTTCCAACAGGAATATCAGCATGCATTGCTCCACTGGTACCTATGCGCACTATTTCCAAAGAGGTCAGCTCAGGCTTCGGTAAACGGGTTTGCAGGTCCATGTTTACCGCAGCATCGAGTTCATTGATGACGATGTCGATATTGTCTACGCCAATTCCGGAGGAAACCACCGTCATGCGCTTCCCCTTATAACTGCCGGTATGAATGACGAATTCGCGTCCGGCGATGCGACATTCTACCTCCTCAAAGTTGGCCGAAATCAAAGGAACACGCTCAGGATCGCCAACGATGATAACCTTGTTGGCCAGCTGTTCCGGCTTGATGCCCAAGTGATAGAGGCTTCCATCCGCGCGAAGTATCAATTCTGATTCTCCAACGGGTGCAGTCGATTGACGCAAAGGGGCAATCATAGTCCGAATTGCGTGAGGTGATGATTCAGGTGATTGTACTGCAGCATCCCCCACTCCTGCCCGGTTAAGCGGCCAAAGAAGGCATGCAAACGATTTTCGTAAGCTGCTTCACCGGCTGTTCTGAACGCTACAATTTTCTTGAGTAATTCAGTGCGCTCGGTATCCAAATTTCCCGCTTTCGTGACAACAAAAGCCGGAGCGGTATATCCGTTTTTCTTGTAAACCGCGCTGTAGACGTATTGCTTCTTCGCGACTTTTCGAAACAGATAACTCATGAGAGCGCGCTTGCGTGGTGCGGGACCTAAACTGGCTGAAAGTACCAGATTGCAGTGGCGGACCATGCTCACCGCTTCCATTTTCCCCCATTGGCGCGGAGTATCGGCCTGGAGTTTAGCCAGACGTTCCGTGATTTCAAGGTAAACTGATTCATCAAAGAGACTTTTCATGGCGTGCATTTAGGGCTGCAAATATGGGAAGCGGAAAGCCCCTTTTGGCGTCGATTGAAAATGTTAACATGAATTCCCGGTGTGTTGTAATTTGATTTTCACAAACGCCCTGCAGCCAATAAATTCGCGGCCACTTGATTCAATTGAAAATCATGAACAATACTCTCCCCTATTCTCCTCAACACAAAGTCCGCGTGGTTACCGCCGCGAGTTTGTTCGATGGCCACGATGCTGCCATCAACATCATGCGTCGGATTATCCAAAGCACGGGCTGTGAAGTCATCCACCTCGGTCACGATCGCAGCGTGGAAGAAGTCGTCGATTGTGCGATTCAGGAGGATGCTCAGGCCATCGCCCTGACTTCTTATCAAGGTGGGCATAATGAGTATTTCAAGTACATGAAAGATTTGCTGGTGAAAAAGGGTGCTCCACACATTCGTATTTTCGGTGGTGGCGGTGGTACCATTTTACCGGCGGAGATTGAAGAACTGCACGCCTACGGCATTACCCGTATTTACCATCCTGACGATGGTAGAGCCATGGGATTGCAAGGCATGATCAATGATTTGGTGAGCAAGTGTGATTTCCCTACAGGACTAGAACTATCAGCAGACGCAAGCGCTCTTCGGGTCGATAACTACCCGTTCATCGCTCAAGCCATCTCAGCAGCAGAGAATTATCCCGATAAGCATACAGCCTTCATTCAGGCAATCAATGAAAAGGCTGCTTTATCGAAGACGCCTGTTCTCGGTATCACCGGCACAGGTGGCGCCGGTAAATCGTCCATGGTGGATGAGTTAGTGCGTCGATTCATCCTTGATTTCCCCGATAAGCATATTGGAATCATTTCGGTGGATCCCTCTAAGCGCAAAACGGGAGGAGCATTGTTGGGTGACCGTATCCGCATGAATGCCATTCGTCACCCTAGGGTTTACATGCGATCACTGGCCACCCGTCAGAGTAATTTGGCGCTGAGCAAACACGTGGCGGAAGCCGTTTCGATATTGAAAGTTGCCGGATTTGATTTGATTATCCTAGAAACATCCGGTATTGGTCAGAGCGATACGGAGATTATGGACCACAGCGATGTGGCGCTTTATATCATGACGCCTGAATTTGGAGCTGCCACTCAGTTGGAAAAGATAGACATGCTCGATTTTGCCGATGTCGTCGCCATCAACAAATTCGACAAACGTGGTGCCTTAGATGCCTTGCGCGACGTGCGTAAGCAATACAAGCGCAACCATAACTTGTGGGATGCAGATGACGAAAGTCTACCTGTCATTGGTACAATCGCTTCCCAGTTTAACGACCCCGGAACGAATCAACTTTATGTAAAACTGATTCATACCCTGGCTGAAAAAACCGGTGCTTCCCTTCAATCGTCGTTCACCATAACCGATGAGATGAGCGAAAAGGTGTACATCATTCCACCGAATCGCACCCGCTATTTGAGTGAAATCAGCGAGAACAACCGTGGTTACGACCAATGGGTGGCCAAGCAAGCGGAGATTGCGGATAAGCTATACCGTTTGCAGGGCGCTTTAAATGAACTTGATGCATCTGCCAAATCAGAAGACGCCACGCTAGCATTGACACAGTTGCGGGCTTCCTACGACCGAATCAAATTGGATTTGGACCCGCATAACTGGGAGATTCTGCAGACATGGGAGAAAAAACGTGCGCTTTATAAGGACGCTGAATACACGTTTCAGGTGCGCGACAAGAAGCTGGTTATTCAAACGCACACCGAAAGCCTTTCGCACAATATGATTCCCAAGGTGGTGACGCCATCGTACAGAAGCTGGGGGGATATTTTGCGCTGGGTATTGCAAGAGAATGTGCCGGGAGAATTCCCCTACACTTCAGGGCTTTATCCCTTTAAGCGGGAGGGCGAAGATCCTACGCGCATGTTTGCCGGTGAAGGCGGACCGGAGCGCACTAATCGTCGCTTCCACTATGTGAGCCTCGGCATGCCGGCCAAGCGCCTTTCCACCGCGTTCGATAGCGTCACGTTGTATGGCAACGACCCCGACCATCGTCCTGACATCTATGGTAAAGTCGGTAACAGCGGCGTGAGTATTTGTTGTTTGGATGATGCCAAGATGTTGTATTCCGGATTTGATTTATCCGATGCTAAAACGTCGGTGAGCATGACCATCAACGGACCGGCACCGATGCTCCTTGCCTTCTTCATGAATGCCGCTATCGACCAGAATTGCGAGAAATACATCAAGGCAAATAAACTTGAATCCATAGTTGAGGACAAGCTACTTAATAAATATGATAAGCAAGGAATTATCCGCCCAAGATATCAAGGTGATTTACCGGAAGGTAACGATGGTTTGGGATTAATGCTTTTGGGAATTACCGGCGATGAAGTCCTGCCCAAAGAGGTCTATGAGCGAATCAAAGCGGAGACCTTGAACCAGGTTCGGGGAACGGTTCAGGCGGATATTTTGAAAGAAGATCAGGCTCAGAACACCTGCA
>JBKCDO010000209.1:0-2296 GCA_046304755.1 Flavobacteriales bacterium | reverse complement strand
GAAATACTGATTGATATAGCCATAGTTTCCGGCAATGACAATCATCAAAAACTTTCCGAAATCGTCGGGTGAAATATTAGGGGAAACTACAAACTCAGGGGAATCATTGATGAAACCTGCCACGTCCTCAAAACCGGACTCGACGGTCTCCACGATGTTGTGAGCGAAGATGTGCGCCACGCGATCGGTTGTTACTTTCTTTCTTCCAAAAATCGTCAGCATACCTGTATAGGATAGGTTATGTTCCTTTCTCCAAAACTACCGAAACGGGCGGTTCACGCGGCTCTTCAGAACTCGCATATATGAACATAGTTATTAACGCAAACAACCATTCCCTGTGTAATTTCGGCGCATGTATCGCCGCATCATCAAGCCCATTTTCTTTTTATTGCCTGCAGAGCGGGCACATTATCTCGCCATGAATTTGCTCAAGGTCGCGCTGGCCACACCCGTTGTTGGCGCGATGATGCGCAAGCGATTCAACTACCGTCATCCCAGTTTACAACGCGAGTTATTTGGACTCAACTTTGAAAATCCGGTGGGCTTGGCTGCAGGGTTTGATAAGGATGCGCGATGGGTGGATGAGCTGGCCTGTCTGGGTTTTGGATTCATCGAAATCGGCACGGTCACTCCGCTGGCACAGCCGGGCAACGATAAGCCGCGACTGTTTCGGTTACCTGCCGATGAAGCGTTGATCAACCGTATGGGATTCAACAACGGTGGCTCGAAAGCCGCTGCTGAACGATTGAAGAAGCGCAGCTCGAAGATTATCGTAGGTGGCAATATTGGCAAGAACAAATTGACGCCGAACGAAGAGGCGCTGAGCGATTACCTAAAGTGTTTTGAAGATTTGTTTGATGTGGTGGATTACTTCGCCGTGAATGTGAGTTCACCGAATACGCCCGGTCTGCGTGCGTTGCAGGATAAGGAGCCGTTGCTGCATTTGCTGCTCACGTTGCAACAGCGCAACCTACAGAAAGAAAAACCGAAGCCGATTCTGCTCAAGATAGCGCCGGATTTGACGAATGGTCAACTCGACGACATCATCCAAATTGTGGCCGAAAGTGGCATTGCCGGTGTGATTGCGACCAACACGACCATCGAGCGTGCTCCATTGATATCATCTGCTGCTGACATTGCTGCATGCGGTGCCGGCGGCTTGAGTGGCAAACCGTTGCGCGAGCGCAGCACCGAAGTCATCCGTTACCTCAAACAACAGTCGGGCAATGCCTTCCCTGTCATTGGCGTGGGCGGCATCCACACGGCTCAGGACGCCATCGAAAAACTCGACGCCGGCGCTGATTTGGTGCAGGTGTATACGGGGTTCGTATATGAAGGGCCGGGCGTGGCGAGCGCGATATGCGAAGGGTTAGTGGGGACTGGGGACTGAGGACTGGGGACTGAGTACGAGGTACTGGGGACGAGGTACTAGCTACGAGTTACTAGGGAGGACTTTGCAGTACCCAGTCCTCAGTACTCAGTACCCAGTACCCAGTCCTCACCCCTTCAACACTCCCATCCCGCCGTCCACGGCCAACACTTGCCCGGTGACCCACGCGGATTTGGGGGACAGTAAAAAGTCGACCATGTCGGCCAGCTCCTGCGGTGTGCCTACTTTCTTGAGTGGATTGCGCTTCTGGGCGCCTTCGAATTTTTCGGGCGTATTGAGGAATTTCTCTCCCAGCGGTGTGTGGGTCAGCGATGGTGCGATGCAGTTGAAGCGCACTGAGGGCGCATATTCTGCAGCCAGCGAACGCGTGAGGGCTTCATTGGCGCCTTTGGCCATCGCGATGGACGCGTGAAAAGGCATACCCGCTCCTACAGCCACACTGCTGAAGAGGACTACTGATGCCTGCGGACTTTGCTTGAGGTTGTTCAGGTAGGCTTGGATGAAAGCCACAGCGCCGAGTGTATTCACTTGCAAGTCCGTTGTAAATTCTGCCTGCGTATACCGGTGAAACGGCTTGAGGTTTATCGTCACAGGGAAATACACCAGTCCGTCAATAGGTCCGTCAATCGAAGGAAAGGCTCCGAAGTCATAGCCGGAAATCTGGTGGCACTCGTGCAGGCCGTCAACCTCCGTGCGACTCAATCCGATGACGCGGTGACCCGCCGTTTTCAAGGTTTCTGCTGTGGCGCGCGCAATGGCGCTGCCTGCTCCTGCCAGTACATAGGTGCTCATATTATCGTTTGCTGATTTTATTGTTGGAAATCGCGCGCTGCGCGTTGCTCTTGAAGCGGTCAATCTCGCCACTGCGTCGCTTGGCATGCTTCGTTGAACACGCCTCTACGCGCT
>JBKCDO010000208.1:0-3334 GCA_046304755.1 Flavobacteriales bacterium | reverse complement strand
GGGGCGCCTCGGCGTTAAAAAAAAATTCCCTTTATAACGCCCCCCGCCGGCACCGCCCGGCGGCGCGGTGCGGCCGGCCGGGCGGAGCCGAGGCCATTTATCTGTTCGAACGCTCCGGTCCCCGAGCGAAGCCGAGGGGCGCTTACCAACTGTCGAGGGGCTAATGCACGCATGGAACAGCGAAGTTCTCTGCTACCTCTGCGGTTAAAAACAATTCGTCGGTATTATGTACCAACGGTATATTTGCTCTTTACAAAACCTAATCTCCCGTTATGAAATCCAATCTTACCCTTCTTTTTGGGCTCTTGCTTTTTTCAACCCTGCATGCGCAAGTACCCGCTTATGTCCCCACCGATGGCCTTGTTGGTTGGTGGCCGTTTAATGGCAATGCCAATGATGAAAGTGGGAATGGGAATGATGGGGTGGTGAATGGGGCGACGTTGACGGAGGATCGGTTTGGGAATGCGGCGAGTGCGTATAGTTTTGATGGGGTGGATGATTTTATTGAATACAGTGAATCCATAAACAATCTTAACTTTCCCATTACCATCGCAGCTTTTCTGCAGATTCCAATCCAGGATGTGAATGGTAGTGTGTACGACTTTATGGTTTTTTCAAGCGATGAGAGCCCTTCCTCATATTCAGGAATTTGGTTTGCAGCTTCTGAGAATACTATTGAGCTATCGTTTGGTGGCAATGGGCCTAGGAATTCTCTGATAACACCTACTGGTATACCACGCGGAACATGGGTCCAGGTAGTTGGGGTTATTAATGGTCCTAATGATATGGCAATCTATCTTGATGGAAACAATGTTGATGGAGCTTACAGTGGAACGGCCGTATCAATGATAGATTTGGGCAACACATCTACTTCAGCATATTACAATACAAACAATGGCTTGGAAACTTATCAATCCGGCCTTCTCGACGACATCGCCATCTACAACCGCGCCCTCACCGAACAAGAAATCCAAAACTTGTATGCGGGAACAACCCCGGCGGCTTGCCCGACGCTTTCAGCCAATTTGCAAACCGGCCTCGTCGGCTACTGGCCCTTCTGCGGCAACGCCAATGACGAAAGCGGCAACGGCAACGACGGCGTCGTGAATGGCGCAACCCTCACGGAGGATCGGTTTGGCAATGCGAATGCGGCGTATGGGTTTGATGGGGTGAATAACTCCATTATTACTCCGGCACTTTTAAATGCTAGTAATGACCTTACTTTTTCATGTTGGGTAAATTCGAATAGTGAATCAAATCAAACTATTCTCAATACAATTCCTCATACTGTTATTGGATATGGTTTAAATCCTTGGTGGGCAGGAAGCGGTAATATTAGTTTTCTATATGGAAATGGACAAAGTGCTGGTTGGAGTGGAGACAATAGCGTAATTGTTAACCCTATTCCATTTCTTAATACTTGGGTAAATCATGTCATCATAAAAAGTGGTTTGCATTGGAAGTTTTTAGAAAACAATTCAGTCATTTATGAATTTGATTCAAGCAATCAACCTGCAGATATAGTCGCACAATTAGTTTTCGGCCATTGTGATCCATCCATTTGTGCAGAAACGCTCTCTGGCTCCCTCGACGACATTGCCATCTGGAACAGAGCCCTCACCCCCGAGGAAGTTCAAGAGCTTTACACAGGCCAACCGGTTACACCCCCTGTAACCTGCACACCACTCCCCTCCAACCTCCAAACCGGCCTCGTCGGCTACTGGCCCTTCTGCGGTAATGCCAATGATGAAAGTGGTAACGGTAACGACGGCGTAGTAAACGGCGCGACGCTCACGGAGGATCGGTTTGGGAATGCGGGGAGTGCGTATAGTTTTGATGGGGTGGATTACATAAGCGGCAGCGCTGTAAATTTCCCAGCGGGGAATTCGAGCAGAAGTATTTCATTGTGGTTTCAATCGGATAGTATTTTGAACGAAGACCCTTCAATTCTTGGCACCCAGCTTTTCGGGTATGGCGGTGGTTCTTGTGGGACTTCCTTCATTGGCTATTTCGGCGCTCCATATACTTTTGATGTGCAAGGTCATTGCGGTAACTCTGTATTTAGCGAATCAATTCCTTCGAATATTAATGGACCTTGGCACAATCTAGTCTTAAACTATCAAAGCGATAATCTAGAGTTCTACTTGGACGGAGTGCTCATGGGCACTCAGCCGGTTTCATTTAATACTTCAGTTAACGCATTGTCCAAGTTCTTTTGGGGAATCGAAGTATACCCAAATGGTACTGAGCCTTATCTCAATGATATTTCAATTTGGCCATCCTTCCAAGGTACCCTCGACGACATCGCCATTTGGAACCGCGCCCTCACGCCGGAAGAAGTGCAAGAGCTCTACACCCTCGATGCCTGCACGTTCACGGTGTATGATACGCTGACGGTGGAGAACATCATCAACGTGTATGATACACTCACGATTGAGAACATTGTCGACATCTACGACACGACGTACATCAACGTGGAAGTGTATGATACGCTCACGGTGGAGAACATCATCAACGTGTACGATACCCTCACGATCGAAAACGTGATCGATGTATTCGATACAACAACTGTCGTTGAAACCGTTGTGGTGTTTGATACACTGACCGTGGAGAATGTGATCAATGTATTCGATACAACAACGGTAGTTGAAACGGTGGTGGTGTTTGATACACTGACCGTGGAAAATGTGATTGATGTCTTCGATACGACAACCGTGGTGGAAACCGTTGTGGTGTTTGATACGCTGACCGTGGAAAACGTGATCGATGTGTATGATACCACCTATGTGACGGTGACCGACACGCTCATCATCGATATTCCTTCCGGTGTGGGTGGAACTATTCTGAATACGTTATTGCTCTACCCGAATCCGACGAGCGATCAACTCACCATCAGCTATGGCAACTTCGCGGTGATGGCCGGTTATTCACTCAGCATCTTCGACAATGGCGGAAGTGCGGTGCATGAAAACGAAAGCATTTCACAAGCACAAGAGACACTCGACATTACGCAGTGGAGCGCGGGTGTATATCAGGTGGTTGTGTATAATGCGGGTGGCGTGCCGGTGGAGACTAGGCAGATCGTGATTCAGTAGTTTTGAAAGGATTGTAGGAGTGTAGGATTGTAGGATTATAGGGGGCGCTAAGGGCGCCCCTTTTTTTGCCCCTCGGCTCCGCTCGGGGACCGCCCCCTGGATCCGCGCGGCCTTCGTGTGCGCTCGGCCGCGCGGAGCCGAGGCCATAGTGGTGTTCGAACGTCCCGGTCCCCGAGCGAAGCCGAGGGGCGCCCACCAACCGTCGAGGGGCCAATGCACGCAGGGAAGGGCGAAGTTCT
>JBKCDO010000207.1:0-8176 GCA_046304755.1 Flavobacteriales bacterium | reverse complement strand
TCAGTCCTCAGTCCCCAGTCCCCAGTCCCCAATTAGTCCCTCGGTGACCGATTGAACAGCACATACCCAAAGTTGAACAGGAAGCTCCAGGGCTCTTCCTTTTTGTCGTAGTAATTGGCACTGAAACTCACCGGGCCAAGGGGTGAATGATAAATGAGCGAAGTGGCACCGATATACTTCATGGTACCTGAAAGATCGTAAGTGGCTTGTCCAAGTTCATTGCGAACGATTGCGCCGAATGGTTGAAAGGCATATCCTTCTGAACGCCATTCGAAGTTTTTGGAAAACGGAATAATAGCGGCGAGTCCAAATGAGGCGTATTGATGTGCGCGGAACTGCGGTAGGAAAAAGGTCTTACTTTCGGCAATCGGCTGAAAGGCCGGAGCCAGAATAGAAGCGGAGATGTAGTTGTTAAAGAAGTCTTGTGTGCTCCAAACGGCCTCCAGAGCGAATCCTGCTTTTAAGCGTTTACTTTGGAAGAAGTAATTCTGATAGTTCATCTTGGCCACATACCAGTCGTGCTTACGTTCGGTGGTGTCGCGGATTTCGGAGGTGGAGCCCGGAATTGAGAACTCTGTACCGGCAACATTCTTTGCCGCTATCTTAATGTAGGATCCGTTAGAAGCAAATTGTTTTCGGTTGAGTGTGTTGCGCTCATAGCTCAACCGAAATACGGTTGCATCGAATTCGGTGCGATCTGCCGTATCTGTCGAAATGAAATTGGTAATCTGATAGTACTCGTCAAACTGATGGGTAAAAATTCCATCCGCGCGAAAAATGCCTTTGGATCCTGCCGGAACCGTCACGGAAAGTTCACCAAAGCGTTCGTTCATCAATACAAACGAAGGCTTTACGTCTTCGAAGAAGGTCGATAAACTCTTGTAATAATCCCAGCGATTGAAGGTAAATCCTCCTTCCACTGATAGCGGAAATGCTCCCGAAATAACCCAGCGTATTTGACTCTGAATAGATCCGTAAAAACGACCGAAGTAACTATTGGCTGAAAGGGTAGAAGAAGTTAATCCAAACAAGTTGTACTTCATGCCAATAAAGCCTGTGTTGATTGAGCGCGACGAGAAATTGCCGCCGAATGAAAGCAAAAGGTCTTTTTCCTTCTTTACATCAAGATTCAAGCGGAAACTATTGGTTGAAGGCTTATAAGTTGTTGTCGGAAAAATGGAGTTGATTTTATCGTCGCCGAAAAGTTTGAAATAGGGCTTTTTAAGTTTTTCCAACGGTGCTTTCCCGGCCTTTTTTACCATTATTTTCTGCACGTAGCGTCGCTGAGATTTTTTTAATCCATCGATGGTGATTTCATCAATAATCAGCGGTTTGAATTGGCGCTGAAACGCCTCGCGCTTGCTGTTTTTCTCAGCAAGCGTCTCCGTTCGTTTTACGGCCTGTTTGATGGCAGGCAATTGTTCGAATGCCTTGGCATATCCGAGTTCAATGGCTTCCGGTGTCTTCTCGAAATCGAACGTGGAAATATTGGGTAAAACAGGCGATACGATTACGGTTTCGTTAATGGGAACAATCGGCTCTGATCGGTAAAGAATCATCGACTGCAATTGTGAAAGCAAATCGTCTTCGGTTGGTTTGGGATTACTACCCGAAACATTGCAGCCTAAAATCACATCCGGCCTGAACTCACGATAGATCATGTCAATCGGAAAGTTGTTGTAAATACCTCCATCAAATAGCAGTTGTCCGTTCACTCGACGCGGAGGAAGATAAAATGGATACGTGCAGGAAGCCCTGGCAGCCACATTGAGCGGACCACCTCGAAAAACAATCTCTTGCTTGTTTTCAACGTCAGCCGCAATGCAGCGAAAAGGGATATAGAGCTTATTGAAATCCTCCCCGCAAGCGGCAGAGGCTTGACTGAACCCTTCCATAAACTTCCAGTCGAGAAGAACCGGGTTAATGAGGTTGGTCGGAAGTGCATTGGTCATAAGGTTGCCCGAAGAGTAACGAAGTGTTGCGAATGAAGCGTCGGCTTCGCGGCTTTTGAAATAGAACTCAAGCTCATCATTGCGCTCGCCGGTGGCCATGGCTAAAAATTCCTCGGTTCGCACCAAACTGTCAATCTGTGCCACTGTAAAGCCTGATGCATACATGCCGGCAATCACCGCACCCATGCTGGTGCCACCGATGTAATCCACGGGAATGTCATTTTCCTCCAGGACTTTGAGGAAGCCGACGTGCGCCATAGCCGTGGCGCCTCCACCACTGAGCACCACACCCACTTTTTGACCGTAAAGTTCATGCATCATCATTCCCAGGCTGAACAAGGCAAGCAGCAAGGGCTTTAACAATGGGAAAGACATACTATGGCTATGACGAACGTCCTTAAACACGCACCAAAGTTGAGGTAAGTCGAGCGGTAGTGCCAACAGATTTCCATCATTTTTTGCACGTAGGTTGAAAGTCTACTTGCGACAAAAAGTACATCCGGCGCGCCTAGGTCTGTCACGATTTTCGGTTGTAGGACTGAAAATCTGACACAATTACCGCATTTCAGTGCGCTTCAACCTGTGGCAAGGTGGTTGAAAACGGCGGGTCGTCAAACAAACTGACAGTACAAACGAAACCCAATAACATGAGCAAAGTAATAGGTATTGACTTAGGAACTACCAACAGCTGTGTTGCCGTAATGGAAGGTAACGAGCCGGTAGTAATTGCCAACAGTGAAGGAAAGCGCACCACGCCTTCTGTAGTGGCATTTGTAGAAGGTGGTGAGCGCAAAGTGGGTGATCCGGCAAAGCGCCAGGCGATCACCAATCCACGCAAAACGGTTTACTCCATCAAACGCTTCATGGGTAGCAATTACGATGAGAGCGCACGCGAAGCTTCACGTGTTCCTTATGAAGTGGTGAAGGGCGATGGCAACACCCCTCGAGTGAAGATTGACGATCGCAACTACACCCCGCAGGAAATTTCTGCGATGGTGCTTCAAAAAATGAAGAAGACCGCTGAAGATTATCTCGGTCACGAAGTAACAGAGGCTGTTATCACAGTTCCTGCCTATTTCAACGATGCACAGCGTCAGGCAACAAAAGAAGCCGGAGAAATCGCAGGTTTGACCGTGAAGCGTATCATCAACGAGCCAACGGCGGCAGCGCTTGCTTACGGACTTGATAAAAAAGCGCAGGATATCAAAATCGTAGTATTCGACTGCGGTGGTGGTACACACGACGTCTCTGTGTTGGAACTTGGTGAGGGTGTTTTTGAAGTACTCTCTACCGACGGTGATACGCACCTTGGTGGTGACGACTTCGACCAGGTGATTATCGATTGGTTGGTTCAGGAGTTCAAGAATGAGAACGGAAATCAATTCGATTTGATGAAGGATCCGATGGCCCTACAGCGTTTGAAGGAAGGTGCTGAGAAGGCGAAGATTGAATTGTCTTCCGGTTCTTCAACGGAAATCAATCTTCCCTACATCATGCCGGTGGATGGTATTCCCAAGCACTTGGTGAAGACTTTGTCGCGTGCGAAATTCGAACAACTTGCCGATAGCCTTATTCAGCGCACCATCGCCCCTTGTGAAAGCGCATTGAAGAAAGCAGGTATTTCAGTGAAAGATATTGATGAAGTGATTTTGGTAGGTGGTTCAACGCGCATTCCGGCCATTCAGGAAGCAGTGAAGAAATACTTCGGCAAAGAGCCATCAAAGGGTGTGAACCCGGATGAAGTAGTCGCCGTTGGTGCGGCCATTCAGGGCGGTGTACTTACCGGTGAAGTGAAGGATGTGTTGTTGCTCGACGTTACACCACTGGCCTTGGGTATTGAAACCATGGGTGGCGTGATGACCAAGCTGATTGACTCCAACACCACTATCCCAACCAAGAAGAGTGAAGTGTTCTCTACTGCCAGCGACAACCAGCCGAGCGTGGAAATTCACGTTCTTCAAGGAGAGCGTTCAATGGCAAAAGATAACCGCACGATTGGCCGATTCCACCTCGATGGAATTCCTTCTGCTCCTCGCGGTGTGCCACAGATTGAAGTGACCTTCGATATCGATGCCAATGGTATCATTCACGTAAGTGCAAAGGATAAGGCAACCGGTAAAGAGCAGAATATTCGCATTCAGGCTTCTTCCGGATTGAGCAAGGAGGAAATTGAAAAGATGAAGCGCGAAGCGGAAATGAATGCTGAAAGCGACCGTATCGCTCGCGAGCAAGCGGATACCATCAACCAGGCCGACACCCTGATTTTCCAAACGGAGAAGCAATTGAAAGAGTTTGGTGATAAGCTTCCTGCAGATAAGAAGGCACCGATAGAAAGTGCGCTTGCCGAATTGAAGAGTGCTCATGCCGACAAGGACATTGAGCGTTGCAAGTCGGCCATCGAGAACCTCAACAATGTTTTTGGTGCGGCAGCTACAGATATGTACAACGCCTCAAGTCAAGCCGAAGGAAACACGTCAGGATCAGGAGCACAAGACGCAGAGGTCACTGATGTTGACTTCGAAGAAGTGAAGGACGATAAGAAATAAGCACGTCATTATTTGGATTAAAAGGAGGCTCGGTGAAGGGCCTCTTTTTTTGCGTCTATATTTGGTTCTCTAATTAAACCACCATCCTATGCTCAAAGAATTCAAACAGTTTGCACTTCGTGGCAACCTCATCGATATGGCAGTGGCCTTCGTAATGGGTGCTGCTTTCGGAAAAATCGTTTCAGCCTTTATTGACGGAATGGTCATGCCACTCGTAGGTTTGATCCAAGGGCGCGATTTCTCCAACTTGTATTATCCTCTTTCTGAAAATGTGCGCAAGGCGCGCGAGGCCGCTGAAGCTGCCGGAAGTGGATTGTCGTTGGAAAATGCCAAGGAAATAGGTCCCGTCATTGCATACGGAACTTTCATTACGCTCACCATCGAATTTGTGATTGTGTCTTTCATCATGTTCTTAGTCATCAAGGCTATGAACAAACTCAGAAAAGATGAGCCCGCACCTGCTCCGGAAGTGAACCGTTCCGAGCAATTGCTGGAGGAAATCCGTGACGCACTGAAGAAATAAGTGCATTTCGCGTTGATTCGGAAAACCATCGGGCTGTGCAGTTGTTATGACTCTTAATTCGGACGAATGACGAGACGGAGTGCTTCAATAACGCTGCTGGCGATTGCGCTGTTTAGCGCATTATGCGTGTGGTTGGCCACAGGCTTGAAGTTTAGCTATGACTTCGAAGCGTTCTTCCCTCAGAATGATCCGGAAACGGATTTCTACATTGACTTTCGGGAGAACTTCGAAACGGACAACGACTTTTTCATCGTTGTGCTCGAGAATGACGGAAGCGTCTTCTCGCCCGATTTTCTGAAAAAAGTAGATAGTCTTAATACGCGTCTGAGTGAAGTGGATAATGTGGTGGAGGCCATCGGTCCCACGCGGCTCACACGCTACGTGCGTGATCCCGTGCTTGGGCAGGTGATGTCGCTGCCGGTATTGCGCTACCAAGAGCCTGAGAATTACGCGCTGGATTCAGCGGAGATTGCGCGCGCCACAGGAATGCTGGGTTACTTCTTTGCTGAAGATTTTCGGTCTGTAGCCATCAATATCCGTCATACGGAAAAGCTTTCCAAACAAGGGTGTGATCAACTTTCACTGGATATCGAAGAGGTCGTCAACGAGTTTGGATTTCCCAAGACCCACCTGATAGGGCGCGCGCTTGGTCAACGCTTGTACGTTGAGCTGATGATTCGCGAGTTGATTCTGTTCATTTCGCTGAGTCTCATCCTCACTACGCTATTCCTTTTTATCGCTTTCCGCTCGGCCTGGGGCATCATTATTCCGACGTTGGTTGTGCTCATTTCCATTCTTTGGACACTTGGATTTATTCGCATCCTTGGCAATGATTTGGATCTCATGCTGACCATCTTGCCAACCATCATTTTTGTGGTGGGCATGAGTGATTCGGTGCACGTGCTTACCAAGTATATGCAGGAGTTGCGCAACGGTCGTGAGAAAGCGGACGCCATTCGATACGCTTTCAAGAGTATTCGTCTCGCAACGTTCCTCACGGCGCTTACAACATCGATAGGCTTTCTAACGCTGGTTCTTTCCAACATTGAGCCCATCAGTAAGTTCGGAATCTACACCTCTGCAGGGATCATGCTCGCCTATGGATTGACTTACACGATGCTGCCGGCAATCCTTTTTTTGGCAACTCCCAAACGATTGTATCATTTTGCTACATCCGATGACTTCTGGACGGCGAAGTTGCATGCTGCTTTGCGCTGGATTATTCGCAAGCGACGCGCGGTGATTGTGGGCACATTGGTCGTTTGTGGGGCAAGTGTTTACGGCATTCTGCAAGTGGAGGTCGATAACAAGATGCTGGAGGATTTGCGCGATGAGCATTTGTTGAAGCAGGAATTCTTCTTCATGGAGGACCATTACTCCGGATGTCGACCGTTTGAGATGGCCGTCATGCTGGATCGTGAAGGACAGCTGAATGATCCTGCATTCCTGCGTGATATGGATACCCTGCAGCATTGGTTGACCAATGTATATGGCGTCGGAAGTTTACTATCCTACAACGAGATTTTGAAGAATGCCAATCAGGCGATGAATGCAGGGGTGTCGGATTTTTTTGTTGTTCCATCTGACAGCACTGAACTGAGAAGGTTGAATAAATTTCTGGCGCGCAAGGAAGTATCAGAGGTAGTGAAGCTGCATTACAACGATGAGAAAAGAGTGCTTCGTATCGCAGGTCGAATTGGAGATTTTGGCAGAATTCACTACGAGAATTTGAATGCTGAGCTCGATCGTTTTATTGCTGCGAATTGCAAGACGCCGTTCACTTATAAGGTCACCGGCACCGCGCATTTGATTGACTTGAACAATCGCTACCTGGTTGAAAATATGGTGTGGGACTTACTGCTTTCCATGATTGTGATAGGCTTGATTATGGGTATTGTTTATCAATCACCGAAAATGATAATACTGACCATCATTCCGAACCTTATACCGTTGGTCATTGTAGGCGGAATTATGGGTGCTATGGGCATTCCGCTGAAGGTAAGCACATCGATTGTCTTCAATATCGCTTTTGGAATTGCGGTGGATGATACGATTCATTTTCTTGCCCGTGTGCGCACGTTTTTGCGCGAGGGCCTCACTCCGATGTATGCAGTCAAGCGTACGTTTCTCACCACCGGTAAGGCGATGGTCGTCACCACGCTCATTCTCAGTGGTGGCTTTTTGACATTAATACTTTCTGATTTTCTCGGCACCTATTACATCGGTCTTCTTATTAGTCTCACGCTTTTCATTGCCCTAATTGCTGAGATGCTCATTTCGCCGTTGGTGATATTTTATTTCTATCGGAAGAAGGGGTGAGGAGGGTGAGAAGGATTGTAGGATTATAGGATTATAGGGGGGCGCGCAGCCCACGATTTTTTATCGCCGACTGGAACAATAATGATGACAAGAATAAATCGTGGGCGTGGGATTACATAGGCCACCGCTTCGGACCTCATTCTCATTCTGTTTCTCATTCTCATTCTTGAATTCTCTCGAGCAAGAAACAGAATGAGGTCACCGGAAACCCCTACAATCCTACAATCCTATAATCCTATTTCACGACCACCCTGTACACCTTCTCAAATGCCTCCGCTACCGCCTCATTACTGAATCGCTCTAGCGCATAAGTGCGCAATGCAGTTTGATTATAGGAGTGAATATCTCCGGCTAAAGTTTCGATAGCGTGTTGCAGTGCATCCTCATCTCCTCGTTCGACAAGTATGCCCCGCTCCGAACTAATGTGCTCGCTGATGCCGCCCACGCGCGTGCTAATTACCGGTAGGCCACAAGTCAATGCTTCCACAATTACACATGGCAGATTTTCGTAGTTGCTGAAGAGGAGAAGGGCGTGCGAAGATTCCATTTTTTGCGCAACACCTTCCCATGTCGTTTCGCCAAAGAAGTCGATACTCTCAGGTCGAATGCCAAGTCTTTGCGCTTGATTTTTCCAATACTCCACAGGGCCGTCGCCGCCGAGAGTGAGATGAATGTTGGGAAGACGATCGGATACCGTTTTCCATACACGCAGAATACCGCTGATGTTTTTATGTGCATCAACCAACGAGCTTACATGCAGAAAGCGCACTAGCTTGTTGTCCGGCTTTGCCAGGGCAAATAACCGTGTGTCGACCACATTAGGAACAACTTGATAG
>JBKCDO010000206.1:0-21829 GCA_046304755.1 Flavobacteriales bacterium | reverse complement strand
GCGTTCAACAATTTGTTGAAACGGTTAGCGTATATTCGCAAGCGTTCCGTTCAAATCGGACCAAAACGAAAACCAGTTTAATACAAACAATACAATGAAAAAATTATTTGCTCTTTTGGCCTTCGTTGCAATTTGCGGTGTGGCCAGTGCTCAATGCCCACATGCTGCAGCTCAAGGTTCAGCATCAAAGCAAGAGACCGTAAAATGCTCTGAAGCTGATAAGGCGAAGTGCGAAAAAACAGCTGCACAAACCGGCGCAAAGTGTGAAACTACAGGAGCAGTAGCTACTGAGAAGTCATGCAGCAGCGCGAAGTCAGGTTCTTGCTGCAGCAAAGGCACAACCAGCGCCGGTAGCTCTTGCTGCCAGAAGGGTGGTTCTGCTGAAGCGGCTCCGGCTGAAGGAAAGAAGGCGAAGAAGGTAAAGACTATCGCCATGGCTGAAGAGCCAAAGAAATAATCAACGAAAGTTCGTTGCACAAAAAAGGGACCTTCAAGGTCCCTTTTTTTATTTCAAACCAAAGTGTTTCTCGGCCATTTCTTTGATGTTGTCACCAATGGCTAATGCCGCGGTGGCCGCCGGCGATGGCGCATTCAGCACGTGAATGCTGTGGTCGGTGTACTCAATGCGGAAATCATCGCGTGTATCGCCATCTTGTCGCAATAAGAGTGCACGCACTCCCGCTCGTCCCGGATGAATGTCATCCATCGTAAGAGAAGGAACGAGCGTCTGCAAGGTTTTGAGGAAAAGTCGCTTCGAAAAGGCGCGGCGATATTCATCAATACCGAATTTCATGTTGTTCATGAATAAACGCCAGGTACCGATATAACTCAAGGCATCCATCGTGTCGCGCAAACTGAAATCAGTCTTGCCATAGCCCTCGCGTTTAAACGTGAAAACGGCATTCGGGCCACATTCGATTTCACCATCTACCATGCGTGTGAAGTGAACGCCTAAGAAAGGGAAGTCCGGGTTGGGCACAGGGTAAATCAAATGCTTCACCTTATGCTTGGCTTGCTCCGTCAGCTCATAATAATCGCCGCGAAAACCAACCACTTTCTCTTTCAATTTTACGCCGTCTTTCTTGGCCAAGCGATCGGCCTGAAGTCCGCCGCAGACAATGAGTTTTTTGGCCAAATAAACTGCCTTGTTGGTTTTCACACGCGTCAATTCACCGTCACGTTCAAACCCAAGTGCTTCCTCTTGGATGTGGACTTCACTCTGCGGTTGTTTACCCACGGCAATCTCTGCCATTTTCTGTGTGGCCCCTCTAAAGTCGATTATCCCCGTGCATCCGATGTGAAGCCCGGATATTCCATGACAAAAAGGTTCTATTTCTTTGATTTCATTGGCGTTGACACGACGCATATCTTCAATGCCGTTGGCAATTCCATGTTGCCAGATCTTTTCCATGTGAGGCAACTCGGACTCTTTGGTGGCCACGATCAGCTTGCCACAGATGTCATGCTTTACGCCATAGGTTTTTGCAAACTGCACCAATTCACGTCGGCCATTTACGCAATTCACCGCTTTTTGTGATCCCGGTTTGTAGTAAATACCGGAGTGAATCACACCGCTGTTATTGCCCGTTTGATGATCTGCCAATCCTTTCTCCTTTTCAAGAAGTAAAATCTGCAGATGCGGATACGCGGTCTGGATTTTATAGAGTGTAGCCGCACCCACAATGCCGCCACCGATAATGATGATGTCGTATGTTTTTTCCACGCCTCGAATATACGCGGTCGCAGGAAACACACGATTAACAGGGAGTATCTCTCGTTTGATTAAGTTTATCGCATGAAATCATCCACGAAAGCGCAAAGTGCCTGGGCTATGTACGATTGGGCGAACTCAACGTATAACCTGGTTATTAGTACGGCTATTTTTCCCATTTTTTATAGCGCAGTTACCCGCACTGCGGAGGATGGTGCGGAAGGAGATTCCGTCCTTTTTTTCGGACATGTGTTGAAGAATACGGAAGCACTTTCCTATGCTTTGGCATTTGGAATGGCATTGGTCTGCATCCTTGCCCCAACCATCGCCGGACTTGCTGATTATCTGGGACGTAAAAAACTCTTCATGAAGGCGTCGTGTTATGTGGGATCTGCCGCGTGTGCATCACTCTTTTTCTTCGATGTGCATCATCTGGAACTGAGCATGATCAGCATCGTTGCGGCTTGCGTCGGATTCTGGTGTAGCTATGCGCTTTACAATTCATTCTTGCCCGAAGTGGCAAGTGCAGATGAGCAAGATAAACTGAGCGCCAAGGGATACTCATTAGGGTACATCGGTAGCGTGTTATTGCTGGTCATCAATCTGGTGATGATAATGGTACTGGGCATACCCGCTAAATGGTGCTTCGTGAGTGTGGGATTGTGGTGGGCCGGATTTGCACAATACACTTTCTATCATTTACCGGAAACACCAACGGGAAATACATTTTCCAATGGCGCACTTGGACGTGGTTTTAAAGAACTTGGTGGAGTTTGGAAGCAGATGACACACGCGCGTCAATTAAAAAGTTACCTCATTAGCTTCTTTGTATTCTCCATGGGCGTGCAAACAATTATGCAGATGGCCTCATTATTCGGGACAAAGGAAATCGAACGTGTGGATGAAAACGGGCAAGTAGTGATGGGTCTTGCCGATGGTCAACTGATTGGTGCCGTTCTGTTGGTGCAATTGATTGCAATACCGGGGGCGATGGTATTCTCATTTGCCAGTAAAAGATTGGGTAATCTCACCACGCTGAAAATCGCCTTAGCCATATGGGCACTCATTTGTATTGTCGCCTATCAGTTTGTCCATACACCGATAGAATTTTACATTGCAGCAGCACTTATTGGTTTTATCATGGGCGGAACCCAGTCGTTGGCACGCAGCACGTATTCGAAATTACTACCTGAAACCCACGACACTGCTTCGTTTTTCAGCTTCTATGATGTAACTGAAAAAGTGGGTCTCATCATCGGGCTGCTTTCCTTTGGCTACATTGAGGGCGCTTTCGGATCGATGCGTATGAGCATACTTGCACTCATTGCATTCTTTGTAGTAGGGCTTCTTCTGTTGCTGCGAGTTCCAAAGGCTGCGCATGTGCAATCATAAAATCAGCAACAGCAACAATAGTCCGCCAAGCATAAGTGCTTTAATCCAAAAACTCACTCCGGCGAAATCACCAGGGGTGCCGGCACCCTTTAACTTGTATAATGCCATTATCCAAGGAAGTACTAACAAACCTGTGAATAGCATTATATCGCGGGTTTCCGTCAAACGCATCATACAAATGCCGGTCATAATCGCAAACGCCATCATCCAAGCCAGCACATAACGCTTGATGCGCGCAGTTCCCCAAATGATAGGCAGCGTGTGATAATCCGCTGTGCTATCGCCCGGAATATCCTGAGCATCCTTCACCACTTCGCGAATCATCGTTAATACAAATGCAAAACCTCCAATGCCCAGAATCCAGAACCACGTGTAGTAGAACAGATTGGTAGAGTTATGCGAAACTGCTTTGAGTGATTGCTCTAAAAGTTGGACGTCATAAATCACCGCGAATACCGGAACAAGTGCGGTGCATAGCGCCACCAGGAGGTTTCCCATTACCGGTTTTTTCTTTAGTACCGGTGAGTAAAACCATAGCATCGTAATGATGATGATCGGAAAAATCATGGGCAACCAGTAGCCGTGTTGAAAGGAAACGTAGCCAACCAGTGCGACTGCTATCACATTCAACAACTGATGCAGCAAAATAGCAGCCCTGCGCGAAATGGTTTTACCAATGAACACCCTGTTGGGCTTATTGATTTTATCCACCTTTTGGTCGAAATAATCATTGATGATATTGCCCGCAGCTGTAATGAGCATGGCAGCCATAACAAGAAATCCAAAAGCTAGATTGTTGAGAATGAATTCACCACTGAATCCCTTCGACAATACATCTGTCAAAACCACGTGCCGCGTGATGTACATGGTAATGCCCACAATGAACAAATTCAAAGGGCGGGAAAGAAGGAAGAGGGATTTAAGGCGCTGCAATTGTTGAATTTTTGTGGACAAAGTTGAACTGCCTCTTATTTACATTCGCAATATAGTCGAAAACAATATGGAACTAAATCTCACCGAAACAGCAATGGTAAACACCGACATGCTCCATGTGCTTGTATTTGGTAAGCATGATTATATCGTGACGAATGTGAGCACACAACTGGAGAAAGCAGAGTTCAAGTGCTCCGGTTCGGTGGTGTTGGCGCAAGCGCTCGATTACATCAAATCCAATCAACCGCAGCTTGTCGTTATCGGCGGCGGCGTGGACCCGCATGATCGTATCAAAATTGCAACAGCAATCAAGTCTTTTTCGCCTGAAACGAAAATGGTAGAACATTTCGGGGGCCCCGCTACCGTGTTGGAAGAAGTTCGGTCAACATTGGCAAATTTCTGATAGCGTATTACTGCTCCAGCAAACTGGAAGCGCGATAGACCTTGTTGCTTCCAGCCTTGTGCAGCGAATAGGTAAAACCAGGGTGAATCGCATAAGCACCTATATCCCCTGCTTTATTTATCGCCAGATAGCCTACTTGAAAATCTTTGTAGTTCGCGTGTTTTAATTGAATTCGTCGTACCGCCTCTTCACACGCTTCTTGCGGAGTTGCTCCTTGACGCATCATTTCAACGACCAGAAAAGAACCGCACGTGCGAATGACCGCTTCACCTAATCCGCTGGAGGTGGCTGCTCCGATTTCATTGTCAACATAAAGTCCGGCACCAATGACAGGACTATCACCCACGCGCCCCCGCATCTTGAAGGCCATGCCGCTGGTGGTGCAGGCGCCGGCTATGTCACCGTTCATGTCCATCGACAACAGCCCAATTGTGTCATGATTCTCGATGTTGATGATGGGCTTGTATTGGCTAGTCTTCAACCATTCCTTGTAAGCTTTTTGGGCCTCTTCTCCCACATAGTCGTCATGCTTGAAGCCTTCTGCTAATGCAAATTGATAGGCGCCTTCACCCACAAGAATCACGTGCGGAGTTTTCTCCATCACACGTCGCGCAACAGAAGCCGGATGCTTGATGTGTTCCAAAAACATCACACTACCTGCATTTCCTTGACTATCCATGATGCAGGCATCGAGTGTGGTCTTCCCTTCGCGATCCGGAAAACCACCCAGACCAACGGTAAGATTTGAAAGGTTGGCCTCCGTATCATTCACACCTTTCTCGGCCATATCTAGTGCATTTCCTCCCGCAAGCATCGCTTCCCAAGCCGATGCATTCGCCGCTAAGCCGGCATCCCAGGTAGAAAGCACCAAACCTTCTTTGTAAATATCAGCCGGAGGCGCCGGTGTGTCTTGTGTTTGAGAAAACGCGCGATGCAACATTCCGAGACCGAGTCCGAGACCGGTTGCGGCAGATGTCTTGATGAATTTGCGACGATTAGTAGCCATGGTAGTCAAATTATGACGACCAATATAGGACATTCGAAGTGCTGCCTAACTCACCATTTCACGCTGAAGCGTCTCGATGGTGTCTGCAGGTAAATTCATCATGTCGAGATACATCAATCCATCCAAAGCATGATTGAATTTCGGATCACAATTGAAGGCAATAATCTTAGCGTTTTGCTGGAGGTATTTCTTCAAGAGCACGGGCATGGTAAAGCTCGAAGGCTCGATTTCACTGATGATGCGATCCATCTTTTTGATGTCGGCCTGCGTGGATTGAAGCAATGCCTCCGTGTCGATGTGTTTCACTTTCGGACGAAAAGCATTGCGTGGCTCGACATGTTCCGACATTACATGATCGAAGTGATGACGCGTGATGAATTGAATGATCAATTCTTTCGAAACATCCTGGTACTGATTACTGATGGAGACCGGACCAATGATGTAACGGAAATGCGAATTGGAAAGCAAATAAAACAGGATCCCTTTCCATAGTAAGAAGAGTGATAAGCGATGACGCTGGTAATCTTGCACGATAAACGATCGCCCTAATTCGAGTGACTCACTAAGCATGCCATCCATCTGTTTGTTCATGCGGAACAAGGATGAGATGTAAAACCCCTTTTTACCATATCGCTCCATAATCTGCATGCCATTGCCTACACGATAGGCCCCGGCGATGCGCTCTTTTTCACGATCCCAAAGAATGAGATGATGGTAATACAAATCGTACTCGTCCAGATCAATGCTCTTGTTGGTTCCTTCGCCTACTGCACGGAAAGTTTCCTCGCGCAGACGACCAATTTCCTGCAGAATGTTGGGGATGTATTCACTGCCTACGACATAGCAATCAAAGTTGTCGTAAGAAAGCGTGCGAAACGATTGGATTCCGTCAATCTCTTTTCGAATCAGCATTGAATCAACAGCATCTATGATTGGCTCAGGTGTCTTGGCAATGCGGAACAATCGGAAGTAATCACGACGCACATCGAATGAACTGCCCAATGCGTAGGTCTTTGCGCGCAGGTAACGGCCGTATTGATCCAAGTTGGTGAACATTTCGGTGTCTTTCGGTTGAATCGGCTTACCGATTTTCAATCGAATCACTTCACCTTTCTTGCGCAGCATTTCTGCAGGAAGTGCAAGTGTCCTGAGATTCGCGTGTATCATGCCCAACAAATGAAACACGCGGGAATTACGGCCATCAAAGAATAACGGAATCACCGGTACTCTGGCATTACGCACAATCTTAATGACGGAACTCGCCCATTTCTTATCGGCGATGGTCTGCAACTCACTCTGAAAAGTGGAAACTTCTCCTGCCGGAAAAATGCCCAGCGGCATGCCCGATTCCAAATGATGCATGACCGCTTTCAAACCTGTTAGGTTGGAATAGGCTTCCCGACGAGATTCGAACGGATTCACTGCAATGAAATAATCTTTGATAGGCTCCACATTGCGAAGCAGAAAATTCGCCATCACCTTGAAGTCCGGACGGACGCGCGCAATGGCGAGAAGCATAGCTAATCCATCCAATGCTCCAAACGGGTGATTCGATACAATGATGAATGGCCCTGATTTCGGAATGTGTTCCAACTGCTTTTCATCAATCTCCAACTCCAGCTCTAACAGTTCGAATAACTTCTCAATGCTTTCTATACCGGGACTCTCACAAATTTGCGCATATAACTCATTCACCTTATCGATGCGGGCGACCTTGGAAAGCAATCCAACGATAGGATTATCCTTCTGCAAACGCGTAGCAGATGCAATGGCTTCTTCCGGTATGAGTTTTTTAGTCTCCACGTTTATTTAATCATCACGGCCAAGCTATGTCTGCCAACTGTGGTTTCAACTGATATATGATAGGCTCCGGGGGCAACGGTTGACGCATCAAAGAAAAATTTGGAAGTACCTGCTTGGAGCATTCCGTTGTGTAGGGTTTGTATCATGCGACCGGTCAAGTCGTAAAGCGCTACGTTCGCCGTGCTAGTTTGTTTGGCCTCCAGCTCAACACAGGTAATAGCACCGGCGGGATTCGGAAACACGCGCTGGAGGAGCGTCGATTCAAATTCGTTGACCGCTGACACTTCACCCAGCACGTCAAACGACCAAAATCCGGTCGGTGCAGGCATGGGACGTACCTGAATTTTACCGCTGACTGACTCACCCTCGACGTAGTAATCGATGCGCGTTCCCGCCGCTTGGGCAGGAATGGAAGCCTCCCAGTTATTCCCATTCACTTGCATATCCACGGCGCTGAATGCGGCATCTGCTGCGGTTTTCCAATATAACGTTGCGCGCTCAACTCCAGAGCGATGGCTGAGATACGCTGATACGAGATACGGATTCACCACATCATAGGTGTCATGCAACGACTGATGAGAAATCAGCAACGGGTCGGCTACTCCCACCGTTTGAGTGATGCAATGGATAGCTCCGCTTTGACTGATAATATTGTTGTTGGTGTTATCACAATCGATACCTACCAGCGTGTAACCGGGACAAACTTCACCCCATATGCGCAAGGCAGTGGTGTCGTATTCTTCGCGGTAGGTCGGAATAATGATGGTCTTATTGGCAAACACAGCGTTTGTATATGTGCGGTAGGCGCCTTGATTATCGGGGTAATTTCCTTGCGTGCTCGGTGGCGCCGGAATGCGCACAACGCGATAGGGTGTCCCAAAAACGCTCTGGTAATTGCTCAACACGTATTCGATATTGGCGTTGATCTGCGGCCCGTCGGCGACTCCCGCTGGATACTCAGAAACGAGGAGTGTCTCCTCATCCACCAACTTCATGTGCATATCGATGTGGTGGATTCCATCGTAAGGAAGCGTAGGCATCTTGATGTAAGTGTGGATGCCCATAAATGTTTCAAGAATGTTATCGATTTCACTTTCGGAGTGAATCGGGTAGTCGATGCCGTTTACATCACCATCGCCATCGTTTTCATCTAAAATCAACTCGGAGGCAAAAGCAGTTCCGAATCCATCACTCATGTAATTGCCCCCGGTGTTCATAAGGTCATAAGGAGGCTCAGAGGTTTCGTACAAATCAAGGTTGAGGGCTGCTGCAACGAACTCGGGTGAGGTATCATCATCCGGGCGATTGCGATTGTAAATCCAATCCACAAGTATGAGCGAGTCTACTTCATTTCCATAAACAGGATTGGCAGCATAGTCGCGCATCCAGATGCTATCATAGTTGGCATCGACGATGAGAATATTATCCAAATTGGCAAAGGCACTGCCACCGGTGTTGCTTGATAACAAATAGTCTTCTGTGCCTTGAACGTCATCACTGAGAATGATAACTTGAGTTTCTAAACGTGCCGCCGCCACAATCTGTTTGAGAATGGCCGGAAAACCTGTCCATGAAATGGTGAGGGCTTGCACCTCTTCCCACTCGGCCATGGCTCTGAGGTTTGAAAAATTAGGTGGTGTTACGATTTGCGCATGGGATGTGAAACCAAGCGCGAACAATAAAGCGAAAAGGAGATGTTTAATCCGCATAAGCACAAAATAAAGTGGTTGAAACTTTCCTCAAGTTACGACCATGTGAATTGTTTGGGGTTAATAGTCGATTTGCACCGCGGTAGTGGCAAATGCAGGGCAATATACACTATCGACAGCAATGGAGTCAGCAAAGCCAATGGTGGTGTTGATCTGATATTTCAGCCAACGATTACCGTAAATGCGACAGGTAAAAGTGGTGTCCACCGAAGCCCCGTCAAAAACACGCCAGAAGTTTGAACAACAATTACAATCGAAATTGGCATTCAAAAAGGTAAACGCCAGCCGGTCTTGTGCTGTCGCTTGTCCTCCATTGCGAAGGTTCACGGTGATAAAACCCTCTTTATACATCACAAGATCTTTCGACAAGCTATAGTCTTCTGCATTCTTGAAGGCATCGACATCCAGATTTTTTACCCCACCAACATAACTTTGTTTTTCAGGAGTGACTCGCAGCGCTGCGAAATTTTCACGCGGCCAATCGCAGGTGTATGCGCCGTCTGATGCGGTGGTTGCTGTGGAGGCATTCGACCAGGTCTGGCCGAAGACTCCATTCTGAATGACTTGCTTTTCAATGAGGACTTCAACACCCGAAAGCCCTTCACCTGAATCGCCGTCAACTACACGACCGCCCAGCCCATAAGATGCTGACTCATCCTTTTTGCAGCTATGGAATACCAGCATGCAGCACAAGAAAATACCCGTCATTATGCTTCCTTTCATGACTTATGGATTAGATACAGTTTTATACAATTCGTAAGTGCCGATAATTTTCTGAACGAAAATAAAGGGTTCCTTGGCATGACAATATCCATGCTTGACACAGGCCATGGTGTAATATTTTTCCTGCTGCTTTAACAATAGCGCCTCCGCCACCTCACCGTCCCACACAGTATCGCGCATTCCGAGTTCACGCGCCAGATTTTGTGCATCAATCACATGGCCCTGACCAATGTTATAACTCGCTAATACGAATTTGGTGCGTTCTTCAGGATTTGGTACCCGGGGCTCCCACATTTTCATCAGGTATTGAAGATATTTCACGGCAGCTTCTACACTGCATTCGGGAGTAGGTGTGCCCGAACATCCAAAGCGACGAGCGGTCTGAGGCATGAGCTGCATGAGGCCGTAGGCGCCACTCCATGAATGGGCGTTTGGATTGAAATGGGACTCGTGATAGGCAATAGATGCCAGCATTTGCCAGTCCCAATTCAAGCGCGGTGCAAATTTTCGGAACAAGGAATCGTAAGGAGAAATATCACCGGGTAGAACCTTGGGTAAAACGAAGCCGCCCGGACGTTCCAAGGGTTCGTCGGTGAAGTACTTGGCATACGTTTTTTCGAGACGTGTTTTGACATCCTTATTGCCCAGCCAATCATTCAGCGCCTTCAATAATTTCGGTGATGTTTTGCGAATAGCCCATCCAATGTCTTGACTTCCGCTAATCGGTATGCTCATATCGATACTGGGGTAATCGCCGATTTCCATGGCAGCCAAATTTTCATCGGTAATGGTCGCCGGTATAGCACCGTCGTCAACTAGTCGAATTAAATCGTCAGTGCTGATTTCTCCCGGTGCTTCTTCAATGCGAAGCGGGTTCGAAGCGGTGGCTTGAAAGTGCTGCAGCTGCTCGTAGAACGAGGAATAGCGGTGCACCCAGATAGGTAAGAAATGCAATGTGCCGGTGTCTTGAATGGCCAAACGTGTTATCCCTCCTGCATCCTCAATGCGCCGCTGAACCAGCACTTGTCGCGTGGTGTACAACGGTTGTGTAAAGGCCACTTGCTGAAGTCGAGTAGGAGTAATGGTAAGATTACTCGCGGCTAAATCAGCCTCGCCATGCATCAATAGCTCGAGCATCTTATCGACATCATCAATCAATTTTACCTCAAGTTTTAATCCAAGACTTTTGGCAAATGCTGAGGCCATTTCGTAATCAAAACCGCGTGCTTCATTGCGGTAGAGATAATATGTGGACGCGCTGTTCTCGGTGAGCATGATGAGCGAACCTCGGCGCTTAATCGAATCTAAATCGATCAGCGGATCGCTCATCTCGCGGGCTTTGCGTCTGGATGCCGAATCTGTACAGCCCATGACAAGAACAATCATCCAGATGAATAGAACAAATGAAAATCCTATGTGACGATGGGTGTTCATCAATGTTAAGCGCAGTGGCAAGATACGTTGCTTAAAAATAAAAAACCCTCGGCTAAAACCGAGGGCTTTTTACGTAAGCGGTTTTGGATGAATAAAAATAATTACTTTTTCATGAACTTCTCGGTTCTGTCATCATAGCTGACCCAGTATTCGCCGCGAGTAAGTGCCGTGCATTCGATGCTCGTTCCTCTACCACGCTTCACGACTTGGCCAAATACATTGTACAGTTCGTATGAAGTTTCAGCGCTAAAATAAACAGTTTTCGATTTCTTATCGTAACGGTGAGTCACCGCTTCAAGATTGCTCTTAACCTCACAGGTTGGAGATTTTCTCAAATCACCTTCGAAGCTTTTCTGCACTACACGGAATTTGTTGGTGCCGCTGGTCAACTGCGCCTGGAACTTGTACACGTTTTTCGAGCTTGTTCCATTCCCCAATACCTCGCCGAGGTTTACCCATTTATTCCACTTGTATTGTTGAACGATAAAAGGGATTTTTCCCATTTCACCGGTTGTTTCCCAAATCAGTGAGCCGTTGATGCCACATTCAATTTTGGAACATACGAAGCTGGGGGAAGGTTCAAGTGCACCGGGGTTGAGGATTTTCGGGGTACAGCCGTCTTTATGCTTGATCAGAATGTTGACAGGATCACCGTTCTTCAAACCATAAATAGTCAAGTCGATTTCGAAGGCTTGCGTATTGATTTCATCGGTGGTCAATAAGCCATTGATAAGGACCTCGTAAATACAATAGCCAATACCATCACTTGACGCCGCGTTGATGACGAAAATGTTGCGTTGCTGATAACGACCTTCCAACATGATAGTGGCCGCACCGGCTGCCATATGCAAAGCAACCAGCATCAAGAGGGTCAATCCATGTTTGAGCAAACAAGACTTCATAATCGGGTGTGAACTCAGGCGTTTAAAGTATCGTTTTTTTTGGTTAGGGCGCAAAAGTATCATATTTGACCTTTGCTGCCGACAGTAATTCGGGAAAAAATGCGTCAAAGGTGGAAATAACCGCTCCCTCATGCGCTTCAAATGCCTCCCAGGCTCGGTCCAGTGGATTGTCAAATGCAACACGCCTTGACATTTGATTTAAGATGCGGGCTGTGCCATCACGATCCGCATACATATTCATCCAATCATACTCGATCATGCGCTCCAATATGAACCGGCGTCTTTCAGAAAGGTGGAATTGGTTAGCGCTTAGCGTATCATAAAAGCCCGTTATGCTTTCCGCACGGCCGGATGGAAGGTGGCTTTCCCATCCAAGAGAAAGACAATGGTCAAACAGCACATCGAGAGCAACACCGGCAAATTTTCCAAGTTGGGGATACAGATGATATTTCAATTCCAATACTGCCGCATGATTATCCGTGAAATCGTCAATGAATCGATGCAGTAATATGCCGTTTCGGATGTCAGTCTCATAATTCATCCACTGATTCCCTTTCACATCATCAGCGATGAATTGACCCACTAAAACGGAATCGTTGTTAAACGAGAGAACTGCGTGCGCCAGATAATTCATGCTGAATCTTTGGTGTAAAAATACCTATCCGCATGCCGAAATGTTTGTAACCCCTTTCCGTAATTTGCCCATCGTTTAACCAACCAATATCGAACTACTTTGACACTGATTAAATCTATTTCCGGCATCCGCGGGACGATGGGAGGAAAGGAAGGAGATGGCCTTACTCCGATTGACGTTGTGAAATTCGCCGCTTCCTTTTGCACCATGATACAGCAGCAAAATGGAACCAGAGCTGTAAAAATTGTTGTGGGCCGCGATGCTCGAATCAGTGGCTCAATGGTCAATGCCCTTGTGTGTAACACCTTGGTTGGAATGGGCGCCCACGTCATCGATGTTGGTCTAAGTACCACACCTACTGTCGAAGTTGCAGTGCCCATGGAGAAAGCACATGCCGGAATTATCCTCACGGCGAGCCACAACCCTAAGCAATGGAATGCATTGAAATTGCTCAACAGCAAAGGCGAGTTCATTTCGGCCGATGAAGGCAAATTGAGGTTGGAGCTGGCAGCATCCGGTGATGTTTCATTTGCTGAAATTGATGCGCTTGGAACAATTGAATTCAAGGATTATCTCAATATCCATATTCAGGAAATTCTGCAACTTCCATTCGTTGACAGAGCGGCGATTGCGGCAGCAGGGTTGAACGTTGCAGTTGACGCCGTGAACAGTAGTGGCGGCATCTACGTGCCTGCGCTGCTTAAGGCTCTCGGTGTTGAACAGGTACACACCATCCACTGTCATCCTGACGGCCATTTCCCGCATAATCCGGAGCCACTCCCCGAACATCTCGGAGATATTTCAGCACTGGTGCGGGAAAAAAACTGTGACCTGGGAATTGTTGTCGACCCTGATGTGGATCGTCTGGCCTTTGTTTGTGAGGATGGAAGTGTCTTTGGAGAAGAATACACCCTGGTTGCTGTAGCGGATTACGTACTCGGCCTGAAGCCGGGGAACACTGTTTCCAATCTTTCAAGTACACGGGCCTTGCGCGATGTAACACACGCGCACGGCGGAACCTACGTTGCCGCAGCGGTGGGCGAGGTCAATGTTGTCACTGCCATGAAGTCAACCAATGCCGTTATCGGTGGAGAGGGTAATGGCGGTATCATCTATCCGGCCGCACACTATGGCCGAGATGCCCTTGCCGGTCTTGCCCTTTTTCTCTCTCATTTTGCGAAGAAAAAAATGGCTATGTCAGCACTGCGTGACAGTTACCCGCGCTATGAGATTTCCAAGAACAAGATTGAATTACACCCCGGAATGGATGTAGACGCCATTCTTGAGCAGGTCATAGCGTTATATCCGAATGCGGAAATCTCTACATTGGATGGCGTCAAATTCGACTTCCCTGAAGGCTGGGTCCATTTGCGTAAAAGCAACACGGAGCCCATTGTGCGCGTAATCGCTGAACACACCGACCGCGAAAAGGCCATCGAATTGGCCCAAACCGTCATGAATTCCGTCAAGTCCATTGCAGGAATTCAAACAGTTTAGTTTGGGAAAGTCTTTTTTTATGACCAACTTTGTCATTCGCGAAGCAATGTCCTTCGCGGCTCTCTAATCATGAATGTTTATCTCGATAATGCGGCGACCACGCCGATGGATCCATCGGTCGTTGAGGCCATGATGCCATACATGACTTCTTTTTTCGGAAATCCGTCGTCATCGCATGCTTTTGGACGGAAAACAAAGTCCGCCATTGAGCAATCACGACGAACAATTGCCAAATGGCTGAATTGCTCGCCGGCAGAAATTTATTTCACCAGCGGTGGAACCGAGGCCGATAACTTGGCCATGAATGCCGCTATCTATGATTTAGGCTGCACACACATTATTACTTCTGCCATTGAACACAGCGCCGTTATAAAAACGGCTCAACTGATGGCTGACAGAAAATTGGCCAAGTTGTCTTTGGTGAAATTGGATGAGCAGGGTGTAGTTGATTTGCACCATTTGGAGTCATTGCTGCAACAAGGCGAAAAGTGTTTCGTGTCGCTCATGCACGGGAATAATGAGATTGCTAATCTATTGCCGCTTCAAACCGTGGCCGATTTGTGCAACCGTTATCAAGCTGTCTTCCATAGTGACACGGTCCAAACGATGGGTCATTACGCGTTTGATTTGGCCAAACTCGACATGCAGTTCATCAATGCTTCCGCGCATAAATTCCATGGACCGAAAGGCGTAGGATTCATATATGTCAATAAAAAGTTGAAAGTTAATCCTGATATTACCGGAGGGGGACAAGAGCGCGGTATGCGTGGAGGCACTGAAAACCTCATCGGAATTGTGGGGATGGCCAAGGCGCTAGACACTTGCTATTCAGAACTTGCTGAGCATCAGCAGTATATTTCGAATCTTAAACAGCACATGGCCGAGCGATTGGAGTCGTCTGTACCCGGAATAATCTTCAATGGTCAATCGCGCAGTCGAAATAGCCTTTACACGGTGCTCAACGTGACGTTTCCACCCACACCGAACTCAGATATGCTCTTGTTCTTGCTTGATTTAGAGGGTGTTGCGTGTAGCGGAGGGAGTGCGTGTAGCAGCGGCGCTACGAAGGGTTCGCATGTTTTGGACGCGATTGGAGCGCTCAAAACAGGCTCGGCCAGCATACGGTTTTCTTTCAGTCGATTGAACACGCCGGAAGAAATAGATTACGCGCTGGAAAAGGTTAAGACAACCTGCATGCAGCCCGAAATAGCTTGAAATCAATGGATTAGACGTGTTTCCTTCCCAGGGGTTCAAAGTGCTTGATTTCAAGTGGTTTATCTGAAATAATGCATGCCATTCAAATTTTAGGGATTTTTTAAGATGCGCTTACCCCATAAAAGGTGTATCTTGCGCCCATGAACGGAAAAAAGTCAGCCGGCAGACCGGCAACCAAACCCGCTCGTTTAAAGAATGGGTTTTATGTGGGCGTGAAAAACAAGGGCATGGCTAGCCCCGTTATGATGTATAGCCCCACACGTGAAGGTATGATGCTTATTGCCCAGCGATATGGAGTTTTCCCCGAGAAAGAAGTAGTGGTGATGGGAGAACACAAAAACGACAAATGGGTAGATCAGGAGCAGCCAAAACGTGGCCGAAAGAAAAAAGAGGTCGCAGAAAACTAATCCTGATAGAAAATTTCAAAACCCGCCTGCTGGTGGGTTTTTTTATGGAACAAACTAAAGCTTTATGAAAAAAATAGTTACTGTAGCCGGTATATGTCTGTCGCTCATTGCATGCAAAAAAGAGAAGGACTCCGGAAAATTGACTCCCACCTGTGACGGATCAAATCCAACCTACAACGGTGCAATAAAATCCATCTTGGATTCGCGTTGCGGTTCGGCAAGTTGTCATCCCAATTACACTTCCTATCAAGGGTTATCCGGTATTCTCCAAAGCGGAGATTTCAAGCGTGAAGTGCTGACCAATCAGACCATGCCTGAAGGATCTTCATTGACACAAGAGCAAATCAACAAGATTCAGTGCTGGGTCGACAACGGTTTCCCGGAGAATTAATTAAAGGTGAATTACCTCTCCGTATGCTGCAGCCGCCGCTTCCATGATGGCTTCACTCATTGTCGGGTGCGGGTGAACGGTTTTGATTAACTCTTCACCGGTGGTTTCCAGCTTGCGCAGTGCCACACATTCAGCAATCATCTCCGTAACGTTTGCACCAATCATGTGTGCGCCGAGCAGTTCGCCGTATTTCGCATCGAAAATCAATTTCACGAAACCGTCTTTGTGCCCTGCAGCACTTGCCTTACCGGATGCTGAGAATGGGAACTTACCAATTTTGACATCAAGTCCCTTCTCTTTACAGGCACGTTCGGTCAATCCAACGGATGCAATTTCAGGCGTGCAATACGTGCAGCCCGGAATGTTTCCATAATCGAGTGGCTGTGGATGGTGGCCGGCAATCTGTTCAACACAGATGATGCCTTCTGCACTGGCTACGTGCGCCAAAGCCTGGCCCGGTGTGCAATCTCCAATGGCGTAGTATCCCGGAATATTCGACTTGTAGTATTTGTCAACCACAATTTTTCCTTTGTCGGTAATGATGCCAACGTCTTCCAATCCAATGTTCTCAATGTTGGCCACAACGCCAACAGCTGAAAGCACAACATCACATTCGATTTGCTTCTCGCCCGAAGCATCCTTGAGCGTCACTTTGCAACCGCTACTTGATGTATCAACCTTGGTGACTTCCGTTTGTGTGAGCACTTCAATGCCCATGCCTTTGAAGGATTTGGCAAGTGCTTTCGATACATCATCATCTTCTACAGGAACGATGTTCGCCATGAATTCAACGAGCGTCACTTTGGTTCCCATGGCTGCATAGAAATAGGCGAATTCAGAACCGATGGCTCCACTTCCGACAATGACCATGCTCTTGGGTTGTGATGGCATGACCATCGCATCGCGGTATCCGATGATTTTTTTACCGTCTTGTTTCAGGGCAGGTAATTCACGTGAACGACCGCCGGTAGCCACGATGATATGATTGGCACTGTATTCAGTGACTTTTCCATCTGCGCCGGTGACGGCTACTTTTTTACCCGGCTTCAATTTGCCGTTGCCCATGATGACTTCGATCTTGTTCTTCTTCATCAGGAATTGAACTCCTTTGCTCATGCCTTCTGCCACTCCACGGCTGCGCTTGACAACGGCAGTGAAGTCGGCTTTGGGCGCCCCAACCTCGATTCCATAATCCTTCGCATGATTGATGTATTCGAATACAGAAGCGCTTTTGAGCAAAGCTTTTGTTGGGATACAACCCCAGTTGAGGCAGATGCCACCAAGCGCTTCACGCTCAATCACCGCTGTCTTTAAACCCAATTGCGAAGCACGAATGGCTGCAACATAGCCGCCTGGTCCGCTTCCTAGAACGATAACATCGAAGTTCATGTCTTTAAAATTTGAGCGGCGAAGGTAGAATGACTTTCACCTCATATCAATCTTTTTTGCCACAGAAAGCCCATCGGTTTCCTTGTGCCATGCATCCGACTTGTAAACCGCTTATTTTTGCAGCCAATCAAACTAGACCAGCATGCTCAATGTAGTGCTTTTTGGTCCTCCCGGAGCCGGTAAGGGGACCCAGTCGGAAATCCTCTTGCAACGCTATGGATTGGTTCACCTCAGCACCGGCGATATTTTTCGGGCAAACATCAAAGGTGAAACTACACTTGGTCAGCAGGCCAAGGCGTTTATGGATAAAGGTGAACTAGTTCCCGATAGCTTGACCATTTCCATGTTGGAAAGTGAAGTGTCCAAACACCCAGGAGCCAAAGGCTTCATCTTCGATGGTTTTCCACGCACTTCCGCGCAAGCCTCTGCTCTGGATGCGTTTTTATCCGGAATTGGCTCCTCCATTACCTGCATGCTCGCTTTAGAAGTTGATGAAGAAGAACTCATCAAGCGGTTGTTAAATCGTGCCACCACGAGTGGCCGAGCAGATGATGCGGATGAATCCATTGTCCGTAATCGAATTGCTGTCTATAACCGTGAGACTTCTCCCGTAGCGGACTACTACCGCAACCAAGAGAAATACCGCGGCATTATTGGTGTCGGAAGCGTTGATGAAATTACCCAACGCCTGTGCACCGCGCTAGATACATTCCTTTAAGCTGCTTGTGCACGCTACCCGAAATTTATGGCTGAATCGAATTTTGTTGACTACGTAAAAATCTGCTGCCGCTCCGGAAAAGGTGGAGCCGGAAGCCGTCATTTTCGGCGTGAGAAATTCGTTCCAAAGGGTGGCCCCGACGGTGGTGATGGCGGCAGAGGCGGACACATCATCGTTCGTGGAAGTAAGGATGTATGGACGCTACTTCACTTGAAGTATCGTAAACATGTTATCGCCGAGGATGGTGAATCGGGAGCAGGTGCCAAACGCACCGGTGCTCAAGGTACGGATGAGATATTAGAAGTCCCACTGGGAACTGTCGCCAAGGATTTTGAAACAGGTCGCATAGAGTTTGAAATTACCGAAGAAGGTCAAGAGTATGTGCTTGTTTCCGGAGGCCGCGGTGGACTGGGAAATGATCATTTTAAAACTTCTACCAATCAGGCTCCTGATTATGCCCAACCCGGTGAGCCCGGCAAAGAAGAATGGAAAATTCTCGAGCTAAAGGTGCTCGCCGATGTCGGTCTTGTCGGCTTCCCCAACGCAGGGAAGTCAACGTTACTCTCTGTTGTCAGCGCAGCAAAGCCGGAAATTGCAGACTATCCATTCACCACATTGGTTCCCAACTTGGGTATGGTTCGATATCGCGGAGATCGCTCCTTTGTCATGGCGGATATTCCGGGTATTATCGAAGGTGCAGCGGAAGGCAAGGGATTAGGCCATCGATTCTTGCGCCACATCGAACGTAATTCAACCTTGCTTTTCATGATTGCCTGCGATACAAAGGATATCGCTGCGGAGTACAAAGTGCTGGTCAATGAGCTTGGGAAATACAACCCTGAACTTCTTCATAAGAAAAGACTTCTGGCCATCACGAAAAGTGACATGCTCGATGAGGTCATGATGAATCAAATGCGAGCCTTATTGCCGAAGGATGTGCCGTCTATTTTTATCTCTGCAGTGGCCAATATGAACGTTGATCGTTTGAAGGATATGATCTGGGAACAGATCAACAGTTGATCACTGAATCAGCTCAAACTTCTTCTCCAAGATTTGAAATTCAACACGCCGATTTTGATGTCGGCCTTCGTCTGTGGTATTGTCGGCCACAGGAACGTCTTTACCAAAAAAAGTCAGTTGCAATCGCGATGCGTCGATCCCTTTGCTCGCCAGATGGTCGATAACCCTTTGCGCTCGCCGTTTGGACAGGTTTATGTTGTAACCATCCGGCCCGATAACATCGGTATGTCCGGAGATTTCCATATACATCGCGCGGTTTTTTTTGAGTAACACAAAAACGTCTTCCAATTGGATTAATGCCTCATCAGTGAGCACATCTTGGTCGAAGTCAAATAAGATGGCGTCGAGCTTGATTTTGTTGTACTCATTTAATTCCAGCGGAGGATCGACCGCGATGCTTGCCAGGTATTCGTTCTCGCAGCTGCATTCAAGCTTGCGTTGCACGGGCCGCACTTTCACGTCATCAACGTACATGTAAGACCAAGTGCCATAGCCCTTATCACTCAAGTCTTCCGTGCGCCGGATTACTTTTAGTTCTTTGTCCGGTTTAAAATTGCCGATGGTTAAGTACTCTTCTCCTCCTTTGGCTGTGTAGATATCCGAAAGGAGTTGCCATTCAGTCGATTCATCCAGCATATTCAGTCGCGGATTGCTCATAGTTGCGACATAGGCTAATTCACTTTGCAGGTTGCTTTCTATTTTTTTCTCGCTTAAGACTACCCCTAATCCATCGGTCACGTAGTTACAGTAATCAGCAGCACTCACATAGAGTTCAATGCATACCATTTCGCCGGCAGCTAGAGGGCGATTAAGTTTTGTTTGTAGGTATTCGCGGTAGTTGCGTTTGTTGCTCACACTGTATGTTACGAAGCCCGCATAAGCTTCACCTTCTTTTGCCTTCTGCTGTCCGAAGACATTATTGGGAACACCTACCTTATCGCTGCATGAATGGAAGTAATCGGGTGTGCCATCGGTGGCTTGCCACCAACCGGCTATGGTGTTAAGGCTTTGTTGATTGTAGTTGCTTGGGCAATAGGACTTGGTTTCAAAACTCCCGTTGACAACTAGGTTTTGCCCTTGAGTAGCAAGCGCAGTTAACGAAAGGAATATGACGGCTAGCCCAAACTTCATACACACGAAGAACTCAAATTCGTTGCGAATATTTCCTTGTATAGCCGAGCGATTATCAGCGCAAAGCTGTGAATAGATAATAAAAAAGGGAGGCCTTGCAGCCTCCCTTATCTTGAAATCGTGATGTCGTTTATTTCGTAGAGAATTCAACCCGACGATTTTGTGCCTTTCCAAGTGGTGTTGCTTTATCAGTAGCAGGAACGGTGTTGTCTTTTCCTGAAACACTGATTCTTCCTGCATCAACACCATTGTCGGTGAGGAATTTCTTGACAGATTCAGCGCGTGTTTGCGCCAATCCGATATACGACTTGTTGGTCTTTGTTTCGTTTTGCTCATCATTGTCAGAATGTCCAACCAAATCCAACTTAATCGTTGGATTATCCTGAAGCAGTTTCGCTACATCCAACAATTCTTGCTCAAACATTGCCGGTATTTCTGAAGAGAGATAGGAGAACCACACGGAAGTTGCTTTCACCATTTCTGCCGGTTTCATATCCACGTTCTTCGCGCTGGCTCTGCTGTAGATCAAGTCAGGATCTTTGTCTTCTTTCTTACCGCAGAAACAATCGGTTTGAGCAGCAATTTCCATGATCTCTACATTGTCGATGTAGTAGTATGCGTCGGGCATTATCATGCCTTCCTGACTAGCCGGTTTGATGACTTTTTCCAGTTTGATATCTGCTTCAACGCCGAAACATCCGATGATGATGTACTCCTCGCGACCTGTAGCCAGATAGGTTCCGCAGATAGTCTCCCAGCCACTCATGGTTGTAATAGGGGCATTTGATTTCTCAGTGATTTGAGGTTGGAAGGTCAGGGCATTGGTATTGGTGTTCTGCACTTTACGGTCGCTGATGAACATACCTACATTACTTGCTCCCCATTTGCTTAAGTCGGAAAGGCTAACGTTGAACTTTACGCAATAGAGTTTGTCCTTGGTGAGCTTGCGCGTCAGGCGCGCCTGCATGTACGAGCGTGTTTTTTTCGGGTCTTTCGTGAATGCACGGAATCCGCCATAGCCGCTGCCTTCAAAGGGTTCTTCTGTTCCCAAGTCGTTTTTTGGTGCAGCTACCTTAGTGCTCTTGGCCATGGTGTTGAACAAATCAGCTTGTGACTCGTTGGGTGATCCCCAGTTTTTAATCATCGTCGGCAGTTGACCGTATGCCTTGAGTAACTTGACGTCATCCAATTCAAAGCTTGCATCCAACACAAGGTTGGTTGGAGCTGTGTTCTCTTCAACCGGCGCAGCCTCTTTCGATGTTGCGGTGGTCTTGGTTCCCGTTTTGGAAGGAGCCGTTCCGGGCTTTTTCGTTTGTGCATTAACGGCCAAACTACCGAAAAGGAGTGCGACCAGTGCTAAGCTGATTTTATTCATGATGGATTGTATTGATGCGCTTGTACGGTTTGAATA
>JBKCDO010000205.1:0-5782 GCA_046304755.1 Flavobacteriales bacterium | reverse complement strand
AAGTAATGATATCCATCCTACGGATGTGTAGATAGGGGACGATTATCTTCGTCCCCTATTTGTTTTTTATGAGTCAGTTTCGCAAGAAAGAAGCCCTCGATTACCATTCATCAGGCCGCAAAGGGAAGTTGGAAATCATCCCAACGAAGCCCCACAGTTCACAGCGCGACTTGGCCCTGGCCTATTCCCCCGGCGTTGCAGAGCCTGTTTTGGCCATTGCCGAAAATCCGGAAGACGTATATAAGTACACAGCCAAAGGAAATCTGGTGGCTATCATTTCCAACGGAACAGCGATTCTGGGACTGGGCAATCTTGGCCCGGAAGCCAGCAAGCCCGTGATGGAGGGAAAGGGCATGCTCTTCAAAATTTTCGCGGATATCGACGGAATGGACATTGAGGTGAAGGCGACGGATGTGGACGAATTTGTGAATACCGTCAAAAACATTTCACCCACCTTCGGCGGTATCAACTTGGAAGACATCAAAGCGCCTGAAGCCTTTGAAATTGAAGAGAAACTCAAAGCTGCATTGGACATTCCCATCATGCACGATGACCAGCACGGCACGGCCATCATCTCCAGTGCTGCGTTGATCAATGCGCTGGAAATTGCAGGAAAGAATATTGCAGAAGTTCGTGTGGTAGTCAGCGGTGCCGGCGCAGCTGCCTTGTCTTGTGTAGACCTCATGCAGATATTGGGTGTGAAGAAGGAGAACGTCTTCATGTTCGACTCGAAAGGATTGGTGCATAAAGACCGAACAGACATTGATAGTCGAAAGATGCGTTTTGCGTCGGAGAACTCCTATGAAAGTCTGGCTGATGCGCTCAATGGTGCAGACGTTTTTCTGGGACTTTCACAGCCAAACTTGATTACGCCGGACACTTTGCGCACTATGGCAGCGAATCCAATTGTCTTTGCCATGGCGAATCCGGATCCGGAGATTGCGTACGATGTCGCCATTTCTTCGCGTGAAGACATTATCATGGCGACAGGGCGCAGTGACCACCCTAACCAAGTGAACAACGTGTTGGGCTTTCCGTTCATTTTCCGCGGTGCGTTGGATGTGCGAGCAAAATGTATCAACAACGAAATGAAACTTGCAGCCGTGCATGCCTTGGCAGAATTGGCGCGTCATGCTGTACCGGAAGAAGTGATTGAGGCCTACAACTTAAAGAATCTCAGTTTCGGTAAAGACTACATCATTCCCAAACCACTTGATCCACGCTTGATTGCGGTGGTTTCTTCGGCCGTTGCGAAAGCGGCCATTGACAGCGGTGTTGCGCGCATCACCATCGAAGACTGGGACGCCTACCGCGCGGAATTGCAAAAACGCATGGGACGTGATAACGTCCTTACGCGCAGTATAGCCGAGCGTGCGCGTAAAGACCCTAAGCGGGTTGTTTTCGCCGAAGGCGACAACTACAAGATTCTCAAAGCCGCTCAACAGGCCTATGATGAAGGAGTGGCGTATCCGATACTACTGGGCGATGAGCAAAAGATTCGTCGTATGCTCGATGAGCACGAACTCGATTTACACAGTGCACAAATTATTGATCCTCGTTCGGACCAGTGGTTAAAAACACGCGAAGAATTTGGCGCACGTCTGTTCAGCAAGCGCATGCGCAAAGGTTTCACGGAGACCGAAGCTATACGCACCATGCGCGACCGCAACTACTTCGGCGCCATGATGGTGGAAATGGGTATGGCTGATGCGCTCATCAGCGGAATGACGCGCAATTATGGGCGCGTGATTCGTCCGGGGTTGCATACCATCGGTCCTGCAGTAGGTGTAAAAAAAGTGTGCGGCATGTACATCGTTGAAACAAAACAAGGCCCGCTGTTCTTTGCCGACACCACGGTGAATGTGAATCCGACAGCCGAAGATTTGGTTGAAATCACCTTGCGTGTTTCGGAGTCCATCTCCAAAATGAAAATTGTTCCGCGCATTGCCCTGCTCAGTTACTCGAATTTCGGTTCAGCCGAAGGTGAAGACGCTGAGAAAGTAGCCAAGGCAGTTTCCATTCTCCATCGTGATCACCCGAATCTCATAGTCGATGGCGAGGTGCAGGCCAACTTTGCCCTCAATAGCGCAATGCTCAACGAAAACTTCCCCTTCAGCCGCTTGAAAAATCAAAAGGTGAATACCCTCATTTTCCCAAACCTTTCGGCCGGAAATATTTCCTACAAGCTGCTCCAGGAAATCGCAGAACTCGAGGTTACCGGTCCGGTGCTTCTAGGAATGCGAAAGAGTTACCATATCCTACAAATGGGCTGCAGTGTGCGCGAGATTTTGAACATGATTCGCATTGCAGTGGTGGATGCGCAGATGAAGTGAAGGGCGAAGGGCGAAGGGTGAAGGGTGAAGGGCGAAGGGCGAAGGGCGAAGGGGTCCGGGTTGGACTCGTGAATCTGATTTTTATTTCTGTTCGGCGGGGACTTGAGCACCCCGCGTTATCCATGTTTTATTAACAATTTGACCTTTGGGATTAAAGGCCCATTTGTCATGTCAAGGACCGAAACCCCTCACTAACAGGGGATGTCTCATCCCATTTCTTGAGATTAATCAAGAATACCTCCTTCCCGAATTCTCATTTTTGCCGACCGAGCGAAAAAAATTCATGATTTGATGATGTAGAATCGAAAATCACGTTCTATTTTCGCCCGCCGCTCAAAATTAGCGGATTAATACCAACTAAGTACCTACCAAAAACCAAATCAATGAGCAGGTCATTTTCCACCCTTATGCGCAGCACTATCATGCGTATCCACAACATTCGATGGATAGCCGTGGCTATCGTTTCACTTTTTACACACGCAGCCATGGCTCAGGGCCATCAGGATCTTGCGGCGGTTATCGCCGGCGGAAATGATGCGCTGTCGGAGGCAGTCTATGGCTTGCATGCGACTGCCTATGCCAATGGCAGCGACATCCAAGTGGCTGGCGAAGGTCAGGCGACTACGCTTGATTTAATCGCCTCCAATTTTGGAGCAGTCAACTTTTCTGATGCGGCTTTGAATGCCGTGAGCACAGTCATTATCCGTTTTGAGAATGCTTCTCAGGCGGCTACATTGATTGATGCTAGCTCATTGAGCGCGCTGGAAAACTTGACCAGCGTGGTAGTGCTTTATACCTATGACATAGCGGCAGCGGAAGCTTCCTCTTCAGGGGTAAACAACATTCCCGCCGGAGCAATTTCATATTACTCAGTCTCCATTCCAGAATAATCACCACTACATCCACAACCTTTCTTCATTATTACAATGAAACAGACTTTACACATCACACAACGCTTGCTGACTTTCAGCTTGCTTATGCTTGCTTGTATGACACTACAAGCTCAGGTGCAAGTGCCGTTCACGCAGCGCACATCTGCATTTACGCCAACACAAACTATTTATAGCATTCATGGTGATTTCACCATGATTGGGAATACCAATATGACGCTGCAGAACTATTCAAATACAACTTTGAATAGTGATAACACAATGATCAAAGTGGATACCGATGGCATCTCATCCACCAATAACTCATCATCAGCGACCCTCACATTCTCCAACGAAAATGGAGCTAACCCTGCTTGCAGTGAAATCCTCTTCGCAGGATTATATTGGACAGCCAGGACGAATAACACACCAACGGAATTACAAAAGCGAACAGTGAAGTTTCGAGGTCCCGGTGAAACAGACTACACCTCATATATAGCTACAAGCAACAATATTCGATATCCAGGAGACAACTCTATGTATGTTGGATTTGTTGAAGTAACCGAAAAAGTACAGCAACGTGGACTAGGTCAATATTGGGTTGCCGATATGGCCTTGACCACAGGAAATGGAGGATCGACCGGTTATTACGGCGGTTGGGGAATGGTTGTCGTTTATGCCAACTCCAAAATGCAAAAGCGTGATATCACCATTTTTGATGGCTACGCTTTCATGGATGGTAATCAGGATTTAAGCTTTGAATTACCCGTTAGTGGATTTAACTCAACGCTAAGTGGCGCCGTTAATACGAAATTGGGAATGATGGCAGGAGAAGGTGACGTCACTATTACGGGAGACCAATTTGAAATTCAAAAACTAAATACTGCAAACTGGCAGTTGCTCAGTCACGGCGGAAACGCAACTGACAACTTCTTCAATAGCTCCATTTTCACCGGTGGAAACGCACGAAACCCAAACTTGGTGAACAACACCGGTATGGACATTAGCATGTTTACCATTCCGAATCCATCTAACTCAGTTATCGGAAACGGGCAAACAAATACGAAGTTCCGCTATAGCTCTACACAAGACACGTACATTATTTATTCAATATGCATGGCTGTTGACGCTTATGAGCCGGCCATAGAAGGGTTCCTATCTACGGTAAGCGTGAATGGAACTCCAACCAGCTCATCAACATTAACCGTATTACCGGGCGATGAAATCACCTATAACGTGAAAATTCGCAACCGCGGAAATGAGCCTGTGAATAATACGCGTCTAGAAATACCGCTACCTTACTCAGCAGTAACCTATTTAGGAAGCACGGTCAATGTCTACGCCCCTGCGACATCTTCAACTCTTCCTATTGTTGACTTCGGATTGAGTGCAAACGGGACCTTGGTTTGGGACTTCGGTACATTGCCCGTCCCTGCTGATGAAGATGATGTGCTGGGTGAAATCACATTCACGCTTCAGGTTAGCGAAGACTGTGAGTTGTTCCGCAACTTTAATTGCGCGGCTCCGACCGTTGAAATCGACGGAACGATATCAGGCGTTGGCGCAAACACGGGTATTGCAGTGGAAGATCAGCGCTTCTACGTTGGCTTTTCTGCCACAGACGGCTGCTCAACCGAACCGATTAACGGTCCTTTTACCATCAATATCAATTCAGCTGATTGGGTAACGGCGAACTGCCCTGCAGGTGACGGCGTGCGTGATTTTGCATACTGCAACCGCACAACACCTATCAGCATCACAGAAGTTTCTGGCTTCTATCCTGCAGGTACTCGCTTCTTCAATGTTGCAGGAACTACTGAATATACCATTGCCAATCCATTCCCGAATGTGGCTGGTCCTACTACTTATAAGGCGCAATTGCCCGGAGGTGGCTGTCAGCTGACGTTCACGATTGCAGTTACGACTATTACTTCTGTGCCTTCGGTGGCAGCAGGAATCTTGGAGTACTGCCAGAATGCTCCTGCCGCAGCCTTGACTGCGACGCCAAGCAATCCTTCCTATACACTCTATTATTATGCACCGAGCAATGGTGCGACCCAGCCTAGCATCGTTCCTGCTACTGATGTAGTGGGCAACTTTACATACCAGGTGGCAGAAGGTCCATCATCTACCTGCATTAGCTCGAATCGAGTGGATATTCCGGTAACTATTCTTGAGTTGCCGACGATTACTGCAACTCCTGAGCAACCTCTTTGCTTCGGACAAACCGGCAGCGTGGTTCTCGAATCAAGCGGTGGTACAGGTGCCCTGACCTACAGTGCAATCAACCCTGCTACTAGCGGATTGACTGCGGGCAGCTACACCTATAGTGTTTCCGACAGCAAGAACTGCCGAGCTACCGCTACTGCGGTAATCAATGCAGCTCCTGATCAACCGGCACAGCCAGCCATCGACTGCTGGGAAACGGCAATATGGAACTCGACGACATGTGCTTGGGAAGTTTCAGGTGAACAAGATCCACAGCCTAGCATCGAGTGCTGGGAAACTGCTACCTTCAACAACACATCATGTGCTTGGGAAGTTTCAGGTGAACAAGATCCACAGCCTAGCATCGAGTGC
>JBKCDO010000204.1:0-855 GCA_046304755.1 Flavobacteriales bacterium | reverse complement strand
CCAACTCTTTAAATTGGGGGTGCACACACAATTAACAGATGCGCGCAGAAGATGTACGTTATTGATTAATGGTGCGCTTTGGCGCTCGTTCTCGCGGCAGCACACTACGATACGTTGGCGTCACATCCATGTTGCTCAAGACAATATCGGCTTGAATGGTGTTATCGCCTAGGCGAACCCCCATCGCTTTATCTTCATAGACGGCAATCTCGTCCACTCGCTTGTTGAAGTGAAAAACCACCCCCATGTCCTGCGCTCTGCGAAACATCGCCTGTGTAATACTGATCATTCCACCCTTGGGGAAAAACGTCCCGTAATGCTGTTCCAAATGCGGAATCATGCTCATGATACCCGGAGTGCGATAAGGTGATGAACCATTATAGGTAGCATAGCGATTCATCAACTGAACGAATCGCTCATCCTTGAAGGCTTTTCTATTTTCATCATCGAGCGTGTTCATCAATCCAAGGCGGTGCGCCTGCATCACACCTCTCACAGTGTCTTTTGATAAATAAGTCGATAGCTTGTGCAATGATTTTTTGAGGAACAGTGATTCGGTGACTTCATACTTCATCGCTGATTGCTCGAAGTACGATTTCACCGCTTCTTTCGAAACACGAAATACGCGCGAGGCATCTTCCGCATAGCGTTCCTTATCAGCATGAGCGGTAAACTGTGTGCCGTCTTCGAAGTAATACCTGCACACAATATCCTTTCTGAGATAACTGAAATAATCCCGCAGATCTGCACCACTATCCGCAAAAAGTTCTTCCAAAAAATGCGGCATCGTGAAGAGCGAAGGACCTGCATCGAAGCGATAGCCGTTCAATTCAAACTGCGACAATTTTCCGCCGG
>JBKCDO010000203.1:0-9117 GCA_046304755.1 Flavobacteriales bacterium | reverse complement strand
GCTTCGGGTCCGCGCCTGAATCTTGTTTCAGGCAATGCACGAATGGCGTTTACGGTCAGTTGTATAGCGATTTGTCTTGCGTTTTATAAATACGCAGGTGATGTTCCCGTTTTTATTTCCCGTCCTCTGAAAACGCTTGGTGAAATAAGCTATTCGGTGTACATGCTTCATCCGATTATCCATTATCTGGTTCGATTTCCCATCGATTACATACGAGCGCACTTTTTCGCCGTTCCGGAATCCATCAGGTTTTTAAGCGCGATTCTGCTGACACTTGGGTTGAGTTATTTCGTCTATAACCGATTCGAAAAATACTTCATTCGTCTGGGAAAGCCGTCAAAAAGCGTGTAACAGAAGTCACATAGCGCACGGTTGTCACACCATACATTTGACCACATTAATTCGTCGTATGAAACACATCTTGCTCACTTCTATGTTGATGGTAGCACTCTCCTGTGCACAGCATTCACAAAACACCAACTCTCTGCAACTTGTATCTGTCAGCGACTTTTCAGCGGCGTTGAATGCCTCCGGCGATGCTCAAATTATCGATGTGCGCACACCGGAGGAATTCGCCACAGGTCACTTGGAGAAAGCACAAAACATCAACATTTATGACGCTGACTTTGCACAGCGTATCGGACAGCTAGATAAGGAAGCGCCTGTTTTCGTGTACTGCAAAGCCGGTGGTCGCAGCGCCGATGCTGCAGGGCAAATGCAAAAAATGGGATTTAAGCACGTGTATGATTTGAAAGGCGGGTTCATGGCTTGGAGCGCAGCCGGAAAACCCTCCACACAGGCATCGGTGATTATTGCTGAAACCTTTACCGTTGATGATTATGAGAAGTTACTTCTATCGGGAGAACCTCTGCTGATTGATTATTACGCACCCTGGTGCGGCCCATGCAAAAAAATGGAGCCCATACTCAATGCGCTTACCCCGGAATTCCAAGGCAAAGTGAAGATTATCCGTATCAACGTAGATGAAGCCAAAACCCTTGTAAAACGCGAAAAAATCGAGAACATACCTGTTGTAACCTGTATCAAATCGGGGAAGGAGATTAAGCGTGTCAATGGATTTCAGGATGAAACGGCATTGCGGGGTATGATTGGGGAGTTACTTCAATAATCTCAAAGTATCTTGAGTGAAGATGTCACGCCCTAAGTTTACTTTTGTCGGGTGAAATCTTTTTACGCTCCCGAATTCAAGCTGGGTATCCTTGGCGGAGGCCAGTTAGGCCGCATGCTAATCCAGGAAGCCATCAATTACAACGTGCGCGTTTCCATTCTGGATCCTGATAAAGAGGCACCCTGCGCGGCCATCAGTCATGAGTTTATCCAAGGCAATTTCAATGACTATGATACGGTCATTGCTTTTGGGAGTAAGGTCGATTGTCTTACCGTAGAGATTGAGCATGTGAATACCGATGCACTTGTGCAGCTTGAAAAACAGGGCATCAAGGTGTATCCTAAGCCATCATTTTTAGCGATGGTGAAAGACAAAGGACTTCAAAAATTATTTTATCAGGAGGAACACATTCCCACGGCTCCATTTCGATTGACCGATGATATTCGATTGGAAGACGCTGCTTCCCTTCACTTTCCATTTGTGCTAAAATCACGCACCGGAGGCTATGACGGGAAGGGGGTGCAAATCATTAAAAACCCGCATCAACTGGCAGATGCATTGTCGGGGCCATGTGTAATCGAAGAAATGATTGCCTTTACCAAGGAACTTGCAATTATTGTCTCGCGCAACGAATCCGGTCAAGTCAGCACGTTTCCACTCGTTGAAATGGAATTCAATCCGGAAGTCAACCTGGTAGAGTTTCTGTTCAGTCCGGCTGCAATCTCAGGGGACATTGAAAAACAGGCGCAAGTATTGGCAGAGAAGATCGTTACCTCAGCCGACTTTGTCGGTTTGCTCGCCATAGAACTTTTCTTAACAGCCGATGGCCAACTGCTGGTGAATGAGATGGCACCGCGTCCTCATAACAGCGGACATCATACCATTGAAGGCTGCACGACTTCCCAATACGAGCAACACCTGAGGGCCATTCTGAATTTACCTCCCGGCAGCACCCGTCTTGTGCAGCCTGCTGTTATGGTTAATTTACTCGGAGCAGAAGGATTTAGCGGACCGGCACATTATGAAGGGCTGGAAGAAGTTCTCTCCTGGTCGGGCGTTCACGTGCACCTGTATGGAAAATCGAATACGAAGCCGTTTCGTAAAATGGGCCATGTTACGGTCACCGGAACATCACTGTCGGAAGCCCAGGAAAAGGCCCGACGAGTGCTTAATCTCGTCCGTGTTGTAGCATAAATCCACGCGGGTTGTTGAAGATTCGTGAACAAGTGTTGGGGTTGATTTTCCAATCCCGCCATGCTCGATTTTAATTTAGCCGTATGAAGGCTTATCACGATTTACTGCAGCATTTGCTCGATCATGGCGCACAAAAAAGTGACCGCACAGGCACCGGTACGTTCAGTGTATTCGGCTACCAAATGCGTTTCAATCTGCAAGAGGGTTTTCCTTTGCTGACGACTAAAAAACTGCACACCAAGTCCATTATCCATGAGCTTCTTTGGTTTCTGAAGGGCGACACCAACATCGCTTATCTCAAGGAGAACGGAGTTTCCATTTGGGACGAATGGGCAGATGACGATGGAAATTTAGGTCCAGTCTATGGCTATCAGTGGCGCTCCTGGCCCAATCCTGATGGCACACATACCGATCAAATCACCAAGCTCATTGAGGGTTTGAAGAAAAATCCGGATGGCCGCAGGCACATAGTTAGCGCGTGGAATCCGTCGTTCATTAATCAAATGGCACTTCCTCCATGCCATTGTCTTTTTCAGTTTTATGTGGCCGACGGAAAACTATCCTGTCAACTTTATCAGCGCAGCTGTGATACCTTCCTGGGCGTGCCCTTTAACATCGCCAGCTATGCCTTGCTCACGATGATGGTCGCTCAAGTGTGCGATTTGGAACCGGGGGATTTTGTTTGGACCGGCGGCGACGTGCACCTCTATAGCAATCACGTTGAACAGGCGCGACTGCAACTTGAACGCGAATGCAGGTCGCTTCCGACGATGAAACTCAATCCTGAAGTAAAGGATTTATTCGCCTTCACGTTTGAGGATTTTACCTTGTCGAATTACGATCCACATCCACACATTAAGGCTGCAGTTGCAGTATAGCGTTTTACAGTGACTACATCTGAAAATAATTGTCGTGTAATTCTCATTGCTGCCATTGGCCGCAATCGAGAGTTAGGCAAAGACAATAGCCTGTTGTGGCGCCTCGCTGCGGATATGGCATTTTTCAAATCGACTACTACCAACCACTGGGTTATCATGGGGCGTAAGAGTTACGAGAGCTTACCACCCAAATTTCGTCCGCTGCCCAATCGGGTCAATGTGGTGATCACGCGCGACCACCAATTCCAAGCTGAGGGTTGCCAGGTGTTTCATTCCATAGAAGCAGCTCTTGAAGCGGGCCGCAAAGCACAACAAGAGGAGGTCTTTATTATCGGCGGTGCTCAGATATACGGCGAGTCATTGCGCAATAATCTTATCGACGAAATGTATTTAACCCATGTGCAAGCTGACTTCCCGAACGCTGATGTTTTCCTGGCAGCGATTGATGCGTCGCAATGGGATACGTCAGTTGTGAGCTCATTTATCGCAGACGATAAAAATCAATTTGACGGGGAAATTTTACATTACGTGTCAAAGCGGAATTAAACCTATTTTCGAGGAAGGAGTCTGAAGCAAAAAATTCATATCCATGAAAACAACTTTTTCTCTTGCCTTGATTGCTCTTGTAATGGCCACAACACTGTTCTCTTGTCGCAAAGCGCGTGAGCGGGAATTTGGCAATGGAATTTCCACGGATGACGGCACTGCGGAAAACCTCTTCGGAGATGTCTTCAAAGTGGTCGATGAAGTCTCCGCCTCCACCGCCGGGATCCGCGAAAATGAAATTGGCTGCATCGACACCATCATCGTTGACACCTTGAGTTCGCCGAAATCCATCACCATCGATTTTGGCAATGATGATTGCGAGGGGAACGATGGCCGCACCAGAAAAGGAGTACTTTTCATCACCTACACCGGCCGTTACCGTGAAGTGGGCAGCGTGATTACGATTACGCCGGAAAACTACACCGTCGACGGCTATTCGATTGAAGGTGTTAAGGTGATTGAAAATCTTGGATTAAATGATTCCGGACAATTGCATTACGCCATCACGGTCGATGGAATGATAACCGCACCCAACGATGAGTGGGACATTACGTGGACTGCCAACCGCATTCGCACGTGGGTGGAAGGACAATCAACGCCAACCATTTGGGATGATGCCTATCTGATTTCCGGTTCGGGCAGCGGCATCAATCGCAACGACGTTGAATACACGACCAACATTACTGTTCCCTTGAGAGCGGAAGTCGGATGCCGGTGGATTGTCAGCGGTGCGCTAACCATTGTGCCGCAAGGCTATTCTCAACGTTACATTGATTTTGGAAACGGGGAATGTAACAATGGTATTTTCGTCACCGTTAATGGAGACACTTATACACTTGGGACAGAATAATTTCTATGGGTAATTTTTTTGTTGATGGGGTCCGGCATATCACGGACATTGATGGCTACGATCACATGCTCTTTTTACTGGCCCTCACTGCACCCTACAGTTACAGAGATTGGAAAGCGGTTGTTCTGTTGGCCACCGCCTTCACTGTTGGGCATAGCGTAAGCCTGTTTTTGGCCGCTGCCGATGTTGTCCGTTTCTCCTCGGAACTGATAGAAGCTCTCATTCCCGCAACGATTGTGCTTACCTGCATTGGGAATTTAGTTACTTCTAAAGCAGCCTCATCGCGCCTCTCAATGACCTATCGCTACGCTTTTGCGCTGGCATTTGGTCTCATACATGGCATGGGCTTTTCGAGTTTCTTCCGCATGATTTTCAATGAAGGGGAATCGTTCGTTGCACAACTGTTTCTGTTTAACCTCGGAGTGGAAAGCGGGCAAATCATCATCATAGCGATGCTCCTAGTGCTGATTGCACTGTTTGAGTATATGCTCCCCAACTACAAGCGGCATATTTCCGTCCTATTGTCATCCTCTGCTTTGGTGATTGCGTCCTACTTATTAGCCGAGAGAATTCTGTGACATTCAGCATCGCCTGAACCTCTTAATTTTGCGGCAAAGCATTTTCCTTGAAGCAGCTCTTTATCTTTCCTATTAGGCTTTACCAGCGGTTTCTTTCTCCGCTGTTGGGGAAGAATTGCCGCTTTGAGCCCACCTGTTCTCACTACACTGCCGATGCCATCACAGAGTGGGGAGTAATTAAAGGAATTTGGCTTGGCATGCGCAGGATTTTAAAATGCAATCCGTGGGGCCCTTTTGGCTATGATCCTGTACCTAAAAAAAAATAATTTGACTATGAAAAAAGCACTTTATCTCTTCACCATTATTAGCGCTGGAACGCTAACGGGATGTGTCAGTTCTGAAAGCGAAAAGTTAGTTGAGGCGCGCACGCTTCAGACAACAATTCTTGCCGAAGCCCATGTTTTAGATTCAACACTTCTTTCCGAAACACAACAAATGGCAGTCACACGCGACCTCATGAGCACCGATAGTTTGCTGGCTACCGATAGTTTATTTATTGCCCGTTATGGTGCGCTAAAATTAAAATTGAATGAAATGGAAGGTCTTCAAGCGGAGATTGTTGCTTGGCAAAACAGTCTGACCAAACTACCCTCGCAAGACGAACTCAAGAAAGGGGTTAAAAATCCATTCGGACAAAAGGCAAGCGATCAAGAAGTGTTTGATAAGATTGCTCTTTACCGAGTGAAATTGGATGAATTCAATCAGCGAGCGACAACACTTCGTTCAAGCAAGTAATCGATGAACAGCAGACCACGTCGCAACAGAGCCGGCTCCACCATTCGTCGAATGGTGAGTGAAACCCAAGTAACACCTGATGATCTCATCTTCCCTTTATTTCTTGTGGATGGAAAAGGGATTGAGGTACCCATTGCGTCGATGCCGGGTATCGCGCGCTATTCAGAGGATCTTTTGCTGAAGCGAATTGAATCGTGTATCCAACTTGGGATCAACTCCTTCGTGCTATTTCCTGCAGTGGAAGACCATCTCAAAGACAAGGAGGCATCCTATGCCATGCAATCCGATAATTTTTACCTGCGCACCATTCGCAACATCAAGCAGCGCTTCCCTGAAGTGTGCTTGATGAGTGATGTTGCCATGGACCCCTACAGCAGCGATGGTCATGATGGCTACGTGGAAAATGGTAAGATCATTAATGATCGCACGCTTCCGATTTTGGCGCGGATGGCGATGCATCAAGCCGAGGCGGGCATTGATATCGTAGGCCCTTCAGATATGATGGATGGCCGCGTCGGATATATCCGAAAAGCGCTGGATGACGCCGGATTCACCGAAACTGCAATCATGTCGTATACCGCTAAATATGCGAGTGCTTACTACGGCCCATTTCGCGACGCGTTGGATTCAGCGCCAAAGTTCGGGGACAAAAAGACCTATCAGATGGATCCGGCCAATAAGCGCGAAGCCTTGCGCGAAGCTCGATTAGATGAAGCCGAAGGAGCCGATTATTTAATGGTGAAGCCGGCACTTTGCTATTTGGATGTTATTCATCTGCTGCGCGAAAACAGCACACTTCCCATTGCGGCATACAACGTCAGCGGTGAGTATGCGATGTTAAAAGCTGCAGGTGAAAAAGGGTGGATTAATTACGACCGCGCCATGCCGGAGATGCTGCTGAGCATCAAGCGTGCGGGTGCTGATGTTATCCTTACTTATTTCGCTGAGGAGTTTGCGCAGCGATACAGCGAGGGTGGTATCTACTAAGCTTCTCGAATACTCGCGGCGATTGCCGCTAATTCTTCCTGTGAAAACTTCAAGCGTTCAGCGCTGAAGTTAATATCCGCCATAGTATTGAGGGGAATCAAATGCACGTGAGCGTGTGGAACTTCCAATCCAATGATAGCCACACCAATTCGGCGACACGGAATTGCCCGTTGCAATTTTGTGGCTACGTCTTTAGCGAACAGATTAATCTCCGCTAAAAGGTCATTTTCCAAATCAAAGAAATAATCAACCTCCATTTTCGGAACCACCAGTGTATGTCCCTTAGCTACGGGTGTGATGTCGAGAAAGGCAATAAACTTTTCGTTCTCTGCGATTTTGTGACACGGAATTTCACCCTGAATGATGCGCGAAAAAATAGTGGCCATCAACGCGAGATTTCGAGGATTTCAAATTTCACCTTTCCTGCGGGAATTTGCACTTCCGCTACATCACCCACTTTCTTTCCCAGCAAACCCTTTCCAATCGGTGAGTCAACAGAAATTTTCTTCTGCGCAAGGTTCGCTTCATTTTCTGCAACCAGCGTGTACTCCATCTCTGCCTTGTTGGCCAGGTTCTTAATTTTCACTTTCGAAAGAATAAAGACTTTGCTGGAGTCCATCTGGCTGTCGTCGATCAGGCGTGCGTTAGCCACAAGGGTTTCCATCTTCGCAATCTTTCCTTCTAAAAGGCCTTGTGCTTCTTTGGCTGCATCATATTCTGCATTCTCCGACAAATCACCTTTGTCTCTTGCCTCTGCAATTTGTTGTGAGATACGCGGACGTTCCACCATCTTCAACTGGTGCAATTCATCTTTCAACTTCTTGAGTCCTTCCGCTGTGTAATAGGCTAATTGTGACATATCCTATGGGATTTTCTGTTCAGGTATAAAAAGGGAAAAACCCTTCGCAGGGCTTTTCCATATCATCAAAAATAAAACTTTTTCTTAGAGATCTACGTGCATTCCAATAGAATGAACACCACTGAATGGGTTTGTTACACGGTAACCATAATCGATACCCAACATAGTTCCATTCTTACCTGCAGGCACTTGAATGGTGAAACCGCCTGCAGGACCCGTGAATGCTGTTGTGCGCGCGTCATCTGAAGTTACGTTCGTTTCGTACTGGTATCCGCCACGCAGAATGAAGCGATTGTTGAACGCATACTCTGCACCGAAAGCGAATTGATCACGTGTGAATGAATTCGAAGTGAACTGCAAATTGGTAGTCAATTTCGAACGCTCACTGAAGATGAAGTCATACGCGAAACCAACGTTAACCATAGAAGGCATTTCGAACTTCTCTGAGCGCTGGTCCATATTCAATGTGGTGGTATTTCCTGAGCCTGTTGAGATGGTTGCGTCAAGAGACAAACCATCACCACGGTAGCGCATTGGCGGACCAACGTTGCGTAAGGTGATTCCGAAACGTACATTATCCTTCTCTCCGGTCACATAGCGAATACCCGCGTCAAACGCCATTCCCTGCGCCTTCACGTTGTAGATAGCCTCCGAAATCAAACGTGCCGTAATACCGGCGTAAATGCTATTGGAGAAACTCTTCGCGTACGACAATCCGATGTTGGTGAACGTTGGTGAGAACGTACCAATACCGCCTTCAGGCAGTGCAGTTTCGGTAATCTCGATTTCACCGAAGCGCATGTTGCTGATGCTGATACCCAGCACGCTCGATTCGCTCAAGCGCTTTCCTAGTCCAAGTGAATTAATTTGAATTCCTGTACCAACCAGATATTGATTATTCGAGAAAACCAACTCTGTATTCTTCACGAAGGCCAAACCGGCAACGTTCAAGAATGAGGCTTCAATGCCATTCACACTGGCCATGGCAGAATTCGCAAGGGCAGCATTACGTGCCCATGGATTAATCAGCAATTGGCTGGCTCCGGCCGAACCTGCTCTGTCCGGATTACCGGCAGTGGCTGTAGTGGCCCATGTCAAGGCTGAAAGAAGTATTAAAGAAAGCTTTTTCATAGTAAGCTAAATAATTCCGTTAATATTAGAATGAGTCAAGGTCAATTGGTCGCATCACACCGAACCATTTCAAAATCTTTTCACCGATGCCCGGTACTTCGATGTGGATGATGTACGTGCCGCTGGCGATTGGAATGTTCTGATCATTCTTCAAATCCCAGTCGAGTGATGTGGTTGGATCACCCTTCTTGAACTGACGAATGCGTGTGCCATTCAAATCGTAAATGCTC
>JBKCDO010000202.1:0-20660 GCA_046304755.1 Flavobacteriales bacterium | reverse complement strand
TTACGCGGTTGAAGCGAATTACAATTGCCGCGGGAGTGACAGATAGAAAGATGCACCCTTTTCTTTTTTGCTGCGGAAGAAAACGCGCCCTTCATTTTGCTCTACAATGGTTTTTACCATAGCCAGACCCAACCCTGTGCCGGTGGATTTCGTGGTGAAATTGGGAACGAAGATGCGTTTTTTGTTTTCATCCGAAATACCCACGCCATTGTCTTGAATACGCACGATAACGAAGTTTTCAGAGACTCTCAAGCAGATGTCGATTTCACCCTTGCGCGCTTCTGGAATAGCCTGAATGGATTTATTTAGCAGGTTGTTGAGCACACGGTTGACATGGTCCTTATCAATCAGAACTATTGCAGGATGAGTAAGTTGTTTTCGGTACGAGATTTTGACTTGATTCGAATGATCAAACAACTCTATCACCGAGTGAATGATGGTGTCCAAATTTTCGCGATGCAGATTTGGTTTAGGCATTTTCGCGAAGTGTGAGAATTCGTTCGCGATGCGCGCGAGAGCATCAATTTGCTCAATCATGCTCTCGGAAAATGCGTGCAGCTTGTTATTGAATTCTTCAGGCTTGTCTTTCCAAGTACGCTCCAACTGTTGCACGCGCAACTTCATCGGTGTAAGCGGGTTCTTAATTTCGTGCGCCACCTGCTGTGCCATTTCACGCCATGCACTTTCGCGTTCACTTTGTGCAAGTTTCAGGGCGCTAACCTCCAGCTGTTTGAGCATGCGGTTGTACTCGTTCACCAGCTCACCGATTTCATCAGCGTTCTGCCATTCAATTGGTTCGTTGTATTGTCCAAGTTTGGTTTTACGAATGCGCTTAGTGATAATGTCCAGCGAGCGCGTGATGTTTCGGGAAAGCAAAAAAGCCAGCGAAGCAGCAACAAGAAAAAGAAGGATGTACCCTGTGCTAATCTCCCGCAGCGTAATTTTCAATTCGCTAATGCGATCGTACGATTTTTCGTAAACAACGTTGGCAATGAGCATGGGCTTACCCTTGCTGTCATGGAAATACCAATAGGCCAGCGCATACTGACCCTTACCAAAATTCTGATCGATATAGGCGCGCTCGTTGCCGGTGGAAAGCTGCTTTAGGATGGAGTAGTTGACGGATTCCGGAACTTGAAGCGTGTCCATCTCTACGAAATTCGAAGAGATTAAGTAGCGACCCTTCAAATCGAAAAGCGCGATGAATACATCATGTACATCACTGAGTTCACACACCTTGTCACTGAAAACCGTGACGACGGAGTCGGATGAAATGTATCCGCCTTGCTGATTGAGGAAGTATTCCATCGAAGCACGAATGGCTTCTTCTTTATCGATAAAGCGCCGGTCATTATCCTCGTCATTATGTTCGTAATGATCGAAGATGGTCAGGGTGAATGTCACTGCAAACGACACCACAATCATGGCTAGCATAGCCAGGTAGATTTTGGTGCGAAGCGAGATTTTCATTGCCATTGGCCGACAAACATTACACCACAACGTTGACGATACGCCGTGGTACGACGATTATTTTTTTAATGGGCTTACCATCGAGGTACTTTTCGGTTTGTTCATTGGCACGAACGGCAGCCTCAACTTCCAGAGCGGAAAGCTCAACGCCCATTGGCAGGAAGTAGCGTGTTTTACCGTTAAATGAAACAGGATAATCGAATGAATCATCCTTCATTTTCGACTCGTCAAAGGCTGGCCAAGTAGCTTGTGTGATTGAGTCGGTGTGGCCTAATTTTTCCCAAAGTTCTTCAGCAATGTGCGGCGCGAAGGGTGATAGCAGGATGATGAGTGGCTCGAGTACTTCTCGCTTTGAGCATTTGAGTTCTTGCAATTCGTTCACACAAATCATGAATCCGCTTACGCACGTGTTCCATGAATAACGGTCCAGATCCTCGGTGATTTTCTTGATGGTCTTATGCAATGCTTTGAGTTCTTCCTTGCTGGCCGACTCATCACTGATGGCGAGTGTGTTTTCCTGATCATGGAACAGTCGCCACAGCTTTCGGAGGAAATTGTGAACGCCGTTGATGCTCTTGGTGTCCCAGGGTTTGCTTTGTTCTACAGGGCCTAAAAACATCTCATACAAGCGCAAAGTATCAGCCCCATATTTCTCGCAGAGCTCATCCGGATTGTCAACGTTGAACCAGCGTTTCGACATCTTATCGATGGCCCATGTGCAGGTGTACTGTCCTTTTTCGTTGAAGATGAATTCTGCATCTGCGTATTCAGGAAGCCATTTTTTAAAGGCTTCTGTATCGAGAATGTCATTGTCGACGATATGAATGTCGACATAGAGTTGTTGCGTTTCGTATTGGTCTTTCAGCTCGGAAGTCACAAACGTGTTGGTTCCCATGATACGGTATACGTGGTTGCTGCGACCGAGAATCATCCCTTGATTGATCATCTTCTTAAACGGCTCATCGAATCCGATATAACCTAGGTCAAACAGGATTTTAGTCCAGAAGCGGGAGTAGAGGAGGTGCCCCGTTGCGTGTTCTGCTCCTCCCATGTATAAGTCCACCTGATTCCAGTAGTCTATTTTCTGACGGTCTGCAAAGGCATTCGAGTTTTGCGGGTCCATGTAACGCAAGAAGTACCAGGATGAACCTGCCCATCCGGGCATGGTGTTATAGTCGGGCTTATGGCCGTTTATTCGCCATGCGCCGGCCCTCGCCAACGGCGGCTCCCCACTCTCTGTCGGCAGGGAGTTATCAACCTCCGGTAACGCTACCGGCAATTCGTCATCCGCAATCAAGCGCGGGATTTCACCATCGTAATAGATTGGAAACGGCTCACCCCAATAACGTTGACGACTAAAAACGGCGTCACGCATGCGGTAATTGACTTTACCTTTGCCCACGCCGATTTTCTCAAGTTCGGCAATGATGATAGGCATGGCGGTTTTGTAGCTGTGCCCGTCGAGCAGTTGGGAATTTGCCAGGACGGCCTCTTTCGAGGCTTCTGCTTTTTCACTGATATCGGCATCGCGGAAAATGTTCGGAATAGGAAGTGCGAATTTCTTCGCGAAATCGTAATCACGTTGATCGCCGCATGGTACAGCCATTACAGCGCCGGTACCATAGCCTGCGAGTACGTAGTCGCCAATCCACACCGGAATTTTTTCCCCTGTAAATGGATGAAGCGCATAAGCACCTGTAAATTGTCCGCTGATGTTCTTCACTTCACTCTGACGATCGCGCTCAGTCTTCAGCTTGGCCGCCTCGATATAAGCTATTACGGCATCGCGGTATTCGTCGGTGGTGATGCGTGTCACCAGTTCATGTTCCGGAGCTAGTGTCATGAAAGAAACCCCGAAGATGGTGTCGGGTCGCGTGGTAAACACTTCGATATGCGCATCATGACCATCAACAGCAAAGGTTACGGAAGCTCCCTCGCTACGGCCAATCCAGTTGCGCTGGACCTCTTTGATGCTTTCGTTCCAATCAACGCTATCCAACCCCTGCAGCAGTCGCTCGGCATAAGCACTGATGCGCATGCTCCACTGACGCATTTTCTTTTGCTCTACAGGATGTCCGCCGCGCTCACTAACGCCGTCTTTGATTTCATCATTGGCCAATACGGTACCGAGTGCAGGGCACCAGTTCACGACCGAGTCAGCGAGATAGGCGAGGCGGTAATGCATGAGGATGAGCTGTTGTTGCTCGTCGTTCATGCTTTTCCAATCGGTGGCGGTGAATTCACCTTCGAAATGACTGCCGAAAAAGAACTTGTCTTTGGGCAGCTCTTCAAACCATTCAGAATCTTGGGCAGCGTTTACGCCGTAGGTTCCGTTGGTGTTGAATTTTTCGATGAGCGTATGAATAGGCTCAGCGCGGTTTGAGTCCTTGTTATACCAAGCGTTGAAGATTTGTCCGAAAATCCATTGGGTCCACAGGTAGTATTCCGGGTCGCTGGTGCGCACCTCACGATTCCAATCGTAGGCGAATCCGATGCGGTCGAGCTGCTGGCGGTAGCGGTCAATGTTGACGCGCGTGGTGATTTCCGGATGCTGACCTGTTTGGATAGCGTATTGTTCAGCCGGTAACCCGAAGCTGTCGTAGCCCATTGGATGCAGCACATTAAATCCACAGTGGCGCTTGTATCGCGCAATGATATCACTGGCGATGTATCCCAACGGGTGCCCCACGTGCAATCCGGCTCCACTAGGGTAGGGGAACATGTCGAGTACGTAATACTTGGGTGAATGCGTTTCTTCACTGACGCTGTAGGTTTGGCTTTCCTGCCAGCGCTGTTGCCATTTGCGCTCTATATCCGAAAAATTGTAGTCCATTGAATGGGATGAAATTGAGGCGCGAAGATAGCTTGGGGGTTGGTGAAATGGTGAAGTGGTGAGAGGGTGAAACAGGATGTCCGCGCCTGGCCTCCGTTTCACCCTCTCACCATTTCACCACTTCACCAATTGTTAATCTCTCCGTGAATTCAATGTTCATAAGAATTCAAGGAATGGAAACATTATCCTAACAATACTCAAGGGAAGATGAGCCAACTTTGCGCCTCCTTTATTGACCAAACACAATCCAATGAAACCTTTCAAATCTCTGTTGGCGTGGGCATTCGTTATGCTTGCGCTTGTGTCTAATGCCCAGCCCTGGACGTACGACTTTGGTACCGGCACCGGTACGGCAAACAATACGACCGCCGGATCGGGGTTGACCACATTCTTTAGTGGCACTCCTTCTGGGGGTGGTACCTATCGAGTACGCGTAGGAGCCGGCGGTGGTACAATTGCGCTAGTTGACCCGGGCTCCTCGTTAGGCGCAGGAACTGAAGCTGTTCTAACAGCGACTACCGGAACTTCCACCAACAAGTTTACTATCTATGGATGGAGCACGCCTTCAGCGGCGTCATATGCTAAGTTTGATATGCGCACGGCGTCTGCGGGAAATGGCAATATTATCATACACTTTGGTAGTGGAGCTGCTGCCACGATTTATCAGGATAACGCGGCGTCAACTAACTACAACACCTCATTAGCAGTGCTTCGAATTGTCTATACTGCCGGTGCAATTTCCGCGATTGAACGAAGAGGGGCTACTCCCTCTGCGGCTTTTTATGCCATTGCATCTTCCGGTATAGCTGCTGCGACCGACCAAACCATAGAGATTTATGGTAATAATGCGTCAAGCTCAACATCGTACTTGCGAGGAGGAACAACCTATTCATTAAACGCACAATCTTGGGATTTATGGGTAGCGGGTACTAAAGTGTCGCCTTCCTCAGGTTGGGGAACAGCAGGAACGCTAGCTGCAAATACAACGATTGCCGGATTAGGTTTTTTCGGAGAAGGCAGCACTTCAAACGCTGCATCGATTATTCTTGACAACTTGGAATACTCGAATGCCCTTCCGCAGTGTACTTCACCTGCTCTACAAGCTTCTGCAATTACCTTCCCTGACGTTACAACATCCAGCTTGGATTTGCGTTGGACTGCGGGTGATGGTACAGGTCGTATTGTGAAAATGAATTCATCTAATTCATTCACAGCGCCAACAAACGGCTCCAATCCAACGGCTAGCTTGGCTTGGGCTAATGCCAGTGAGCAGGTCATTTATAATGGAACGGGTGAAGGACCAATTCAGGTGACCGGCTTGGCTCAAAACACCACCTACTATTTCCAAGTCTATGAATATTGTGGTGCATTTGGTTACAATACCACAACAGCATTAGGGAACCCGAATAGTCAGGCGACTGCTACCGGCCCCAACTTAATTGCCAACTTGCTCACTTCTTTTGGTTCGCAGTGCCTGGGTTCAACATACGGCCCGAATTCATTTACCATTACCGGCGCGAATCTCTCAACTGCGAATGTGACGGTTAGTTCCGCACTGAGCCAATATCAATTCTCGACTACTGCAGGAGGCACGTATTCAAATCCGCTGAGCATCCCGCAGGGCGGAGGAACGTTTGTTCAGAATATCTATGTTCAGTATACTCCTAACGCAGTGGCTGCCCACAATGGAAACATATCAGTAGGCGGTGGCGGAGCAACTTCTGTGAATGTCGCCGTTTCCGGCAGTGGAATTTCTACTGCCCCCCCTACCATTGGTTCGCCTACTTCTGCATTGATAACAGCAACAACTGCTGAGTTAAGCGCAACGGTATCGTTGATCAATTGTTCGGATGTGATCTTCCGTGGCATTGAATGGAGCACGACCAACAACTTCACCAATGGAACCGGTACAGTAATCAGTGAAACCGGCACATACGGTACCGGTACTTTTGCTATTAATGCCACCGGCTTACCGGCGAACTCGACTATCTACTGGAAGGCGTTTGCGGAGAATGCAACTGACACAACCTACACAGCGCAATCGTCCTTCACAACATTACAAGAGTATTTGGCTATTGGTGACTTGAGTATCCTTGGTTTTAACACGACCAACCCGGACGAATTTGTATTTGTGAACTGGGCGCCGATTAAGGCAAACATGGTCATCAAGTTCACCGACAACGGGTTTAACGGCTCAGGTTCGGAGAGTGCTGCTGACAACGCTCGTGGAGGAGAAAACTTCGTCATCTGGAAAAACAATACCGGCGCTGCTATTGATCCCGGAACGGTTATCAAAATCAACGGACTGAACACGACCTTGGGTCAAGTGGTGTCGGGCGGTTTGACTGCTATTACCACAACAGATCAGATTTTTGCTTATCAGGGTCCCGCCACAACGGGAGCTAATCCGGATTGGTCCAACAACTTGAATACATCGACGTTCTCCGGTGATATGTTATTTGGTTTGAACATCGGCGGCACCGGGTTTTTGACTACGGGCACAGCAGCGTCATCATCGTCTTATCTTCCTTCTGAATTGAACGTGACCGACGGAAGCATCGCTATCACCGGTTCTGTTGCTGGTAGCCAATACACAGCAACCCGCAGTGCGTTGGGTTCCATAATAGCCTATCGCAGCTTGGTCAATAATCCTGCAAACTGGACAACAGCAACAAGCGGAACCATTACGCTCAATACGACCGGCTTTACGATTAATCCAAACGTTGCTACTCAGATTGCCGTAACAAGTATCAATGGCGGTGTTAATCCAAGTGCAAACACACCATTCACCGTGAGCATTGAAACACGCGACGCGAATGGCGCAGCTGCACCTGTAGGTGTGAACACGAACTTCTCGATTACGCTGTTAACAGGAAGTGGAGCAGTGTCCGGTACGCTTACCGGTACCATCCTTGCCGGCGCAGGTACACTGGATATCACGGGCGTTGTCTACAACACAGCTGAGACCGGAGTTGTATTGCGTGTTTCGCGTACATCTGGTCAAACATTGACCGCCGGAGACTCAGATGCTATCACGGTTGAAGAGGCTGGGTCGCAGTTGGCTTATGCAAGCTTTGAAACATTTGCTTATACGAATAATCAGTTGCCGACATTCTCAGTTGAAGCCCGTCGCAGCGACGGTGCGGTAGATGTGAACTATACAGGAAGTATTACCATCGCGATGACCAGTGGCACAGGCACCTTGTTGGGAACACTCACCAAGACTGCAGTTGCAGGGGTTGCTTTCTTCAACGATATCATTTACGATACGGAAGGTGTGAAGGTGGTTGAGGCAACAGCTAGCGGATTGTCTGCGGCTAACTCCGGTAACGTCACCGTTTCAACACCGTCGGTGGTGGAGGTTATTCTTCCGCAGTATATCGAAGGAGCTCAGCCGAGCAACTCGAATCGTTTGCCATTCGTTTATCGTGTTACACTGAATGGTTTGAAGCCGAACAGCAACTTCCGTTTTGTGAATACCATGGTGTTGGCTACCGACGCAGCTACGTCGTTTGGGGCAGGTAATGCGATTTATGTTGACCCTTCAGGCTTTACGCAAAGCGGAAGTGGCGTAAGCTTGTCTACAGCAGGACAGTATGGCACACTCAGCACGGATGTCAATGGATCGTATACCGGATGGTTCGTAACCGAACCAACCGGTAACGCTACACGCTTCCTCCCAGGAGCAGACATTTTCCCACGCATCACCTTGAATAATGGTTCGGGTGGAACGGCTGCCATGGTAAGATTTACCACACAGAATTCGGTACGCGTACTTTCGCTAAGCAGCTTGTCATCACAAGGAACAGCGCTGCGTGGAACTTCGAATGCTACACCTAAGAACATGGTGTTTGTTTACAACAACACGGAAGGCACCGGTCGTCCAATCTCAGGGTCTTTCATTGAATCAGACGGCTTTGTAAACAGTGCCGCGGCCAACTACGCTCCTTTTTATGCGAACAACGTGGAAGGCGTTAGCGGTGCTTATGGTATGATCATTCCAAACACACTGGCAGCCGGTATTCGTCGCATCGAAACACGTGATTTGATTACCGGGGAATTGGGAGGTTGTGCATCAACAGATGCTGATGGTATTTGGCCGAGTGGTGCGAACACGGTTAACCCTACGGGCGGAAGTGCAACTCCGATTGTAATCTCAACGGCAGATGCCCCACTTGCTCCTTCACCTGAGGTCTGCAACAACTACATCGATGATGATTGTGATGGTCTTATCGATGAGGCATGTCCCGGCAACTTTGCGAACGACACTCCCGGTGGAGCACTTAATTTGCAGTACAACGTAAACTCAATTTATCCCAATTGTTATCCATACAGCGGTAACAATACAATTGCCAATAACTCCTCGGAGTCAGCAATATTCAACGGCCCGGATTCCTGGTATCGCTTCGTAGCTCAGTCTAGCGCGGTAAGCATTACGATGAGCAGCACAACCATGGATGATGCTATCGCGCTTTATTCCCGCAATGGTCTCGTTTACACGTTGATTGCTTCCGAGAATGCTTCAAGTGGTTTGAATGATTCAGAACGATTGAATTATAGCGGTCTTACGGTCGGCCAAACGTATTACATATCATTTAGCGAAGCCACAGGCGGAGCAGGCGGAGCGTATAATTTATGCTTACAGTACTTGTTGCCGAGTGGATGTTCATCTATCGAGCCGGCCGGAGGTTTTTCACTGTGTGATGCATATCGTGCGTCTTACCGCGGAGCGCCATCGCAAGGAGTCACCTATGCTTTCGAGTTTAATGGTATAGGTGGTGGAGCGTCCGGTACAACTTCCATTAGCGCAACAAACGGTTTAATTGTTCTGTCTAATAATACGCTTGCACTACGCTGGGGCGGAGAGTATGATGTGATTGTTGATGTCAGCTATGCGTTAACAAACACTGCCGGTGATCCTGAGTTGATTGTGGTTGAAGGAACAAGCACGACTGCGAACTGTTCAGGTGTTTCGATCAAGCAGCATCCATTGTTGGAAGTGAGAAGTTCACAACGTTGTCCTGCTTCATTGTTGCGTTCGAATTTCCTTGTTGGAGATCGTGTTGGTGTGACAGGACAGTCTTGTGGTGCAACATCATACACCTATGAGTTCACTCAAGTTACAAGCTGTGAGGATGGTACGGTTATTTCGGTTGCGCCTTCGCTCTATACCACTACTTCAGCTGCGCCTTACTTGCCGCTTGGTGTGTTGACTGCGCTTCCAAATCCGGGTGCTTGGGATGTGAAGATTCGTCCAAACTTTGCATACGGTCAAGGTACATTTGGTCCTACGCAGCGCATTCGCGTGAATGGAACTGCCGCCTCGGTTGAATTGCCGGAGGAAGCATTGGAGCAAGAGCGTTCAATGATGGTTGAGTCTGATACATGGGCGGTCTATCCAAATCCGACTAGCGGTGAATTCGTGAATATTGCGCTGAGTAACCTCGCGAAGGGACAGCTCCATGTGCGTGTGCTCGATGCTTCAGGTCGTGCAATAACAACACGCGCTTACACGGTGGAAGGTTCATTCAATACGACTCTTGCTTTTGACCAGCAATTGAGTGCAGGCATCTACATCATTGAGTTGACTCACTCAGGCCGCGTACAAACGCAGCGATTGGTTGTTCAATAAGAAAATTAGTGTTCATCATTACCAGAAGGGCTCCTTGAGGAGCCCTTCTTTGTTATTGTTGAATTTTTTAAAACTGATTTTCAGCGAATTGGAGCAGAAATTACGTACTTAATGTAAAAAATACAATAAGAGTTATTGTTTATTGTACAATTTGTATACCTTGGCGTCAAATTGGCTGCTTAATCTTAACCAAACCCTAAGAGTCAATTCCCTTAACAAACCAAAACAAATTTCAATTCAATGAAAAAGATTTTATTCACGACAGCGATGCTCTTCATTGTTGGCTTGATGTGGTCACAGGTGAATGTGACTTTTCGAGTTGACATGACGGGTGTAACAGGCTTTACAACGCCTGAAGTCAACGGTACCTTCAATGGATGGTGCGGTGGATGTTTTCAATTAACGGATGCCAACTCAGATGGCATTTGGGAAGGAACGGCTTCAATTGCGGCCGGTACTTATGAGTACAAGTTTGCATACGATGCTTGGGCGGGTTCGGAGTCTTTGACTCCGGGTACACCGTGCACAGTGACGAACTTTGGTTTTACCAATCGTTCGTTGGTCGTTGAAACGACTGACATTACATTGCCGATTGTGTGTTATGGAAGTTGCTCTGCTTGCGGGGCGTCAGCGCTTCGTGCGGTTACCTTCCGTGTGGATTTGGCCAACATCAATGGCTTTACTACACCGACTGTTAATGGTACTTTTAACGGCTGGAGTGGAACTGCTAACCCGTTGAGCGATCCGGAGTCGGATGGAATCTGGGAAACAACCATTAACATTCCTGATGGTACTTATGAGTATAAGTTTGCTTATGATGACTGGACAGGTCAGGAGTCGCTTATTCCGGGCTCACCCTGCACGGTGACCGCTTCCGGTTTTACCAATCGTCGTGTGGTGGTTTCAGCAGATGTGACATTACCTGTTGTATGCTGGAATAGCTGTGGTAACTGTGCGGCGGCTTTATTGCCGAAGAACGTTACTTTCCGTGTGGACATGCAGAACGTAACAGGTTTTACGACTCCTGAGGTGAATGGTTCATTCAACGGATGGTGCGGAAACTGTAATCCTATGACGGATGCAAACAATGATGGTATCTGGGAAACAACCATCCAGTTGAACCAGGATACGTTCGAGTACAAATTCTCTTATGACGCATGGACAGGCCAGGAAAACCTGACTGCGGGATCACCATGTACATCGACGCTCGGTGGTTTCACTAACCGTTCGATTATTGTCGGTAATGCTGATCAGGTATTGCCTGTCGTATGCTGGGAGAGCTGTAACAGCTGCGCGCCTCCAACGCGTGCGGTAACGTTCCAGGTTGATTTGAATGGCGTCACCGGTTTCACTCAACCAACCGTAAATGGCAGTTTCAGTGGCTGGAGCGGAGACGCACACCCATTGACTGATGCCAATAGTGATGGTATTTGGGAAACGACGCTTCAATTGGCCGATGGCTCCTACGAGTATAAGTTTGCTTATGATAACTGGGCCGGCTCAGAACAGCTCACAGCAGGTTCTTCTTGCACAGTGACAAGCGGAGGTTTCACAAACCGCTCTCTTACGGTAAATGGTGCGAACATCCAGCTTCCGGTCGTATGTTGGGCAAGCTGCAATTCTTGCACTGCTCCAACCTATGACATTACTTTCCAAATTAACATGGAGAATGAGACCGGGTTTACAACTCCTTACCTAAGCGGTACTTTCAACGGTTGGTGCGGTAACTGTAACGCGATGACAGATGCCGATAACGACGGTGTCTACACTGCAACAATTGCTTTGCAAACGGGTGTTTATGAATATAAAGTCAGCGTTGACAACTGGGCTGCTTCTGAACAGTTGCAATCTGGAACTTCTTGCACAGTAACCAATAACGGTTTCACGAATCGTTCTTTGACAGTAGGTACTGCCAACGCAACGTTGCCGGTAGTATGCTACGCAACATGTGCTGATTGTGTAACAGAAGTGTCGGTTACCTTCCAGGTTAACATGAACCAGGTTTCAGGATATAACGTTCCTGAAGTGAATGGTGATTTCAACGGCTGGTGCGGTGGCTGTTTCACCATGACAGATGGAAATGGTGATGGTATCTACACTGCTACTACCGCGCTTTCGCCGGGCACTTATGAGTTTAAGTATGCTTATGATAGCTGGGCCGGATCTGAAAATTTGATTCCCGGTTTGCCTTGCACAGTTACGAATTTTGGATTTACCAATCGTCAATTGGTAATTACCGGTGATACCATCCTGCCTGTGACCTGCTGGGGCGCATGTGGTGAGTGTATCGAGAACTTCGATGTAACCTTCCGCGTTGATATGTCAGGCGTTTCAGGATTCAATGTTCCTGAAGTGAATGGTGATTTCAACGGTTGGTGCGGTGGTTGTTTCCAATTGACGGATCCGGATGGTAATGGTATTTTTGAAGGAACGGCTACCATTCAATCAGGGCCTCATGAGTTCAAGTTTGCTTACGATTCTTGGAGCGGACAGGAGTCTTTGACTGCAGGTTCTCCTTGTACGATTACACCGTTTGGTTTCACCAATCGTTTCATCAACGTTACCAGTGATATTACGCTACCGGTTGTTTGTTACGGACAGTGTTCTTCATGTGTATACGCGGTTTCAAATGATAGTCCTTATCGTGCTGCGAATGTCCAGTACAACACAAATGCGAATTTCCCAAATTGCTACGCAATTAATGGTAACACTGCAAACGCGACCGATTCACCTCAATCAGTTGACTACACAGGAAGTGATTCATGGTATCGCTTCACCGCACCATCTCCAGCTGTGTCAATCTTGTTGAGCAGCTCAACCCATGACGATGCCATAGCACTTTACAGCAAGTCAGGGAATGGCTTCCAATTGATGGCGGGTGGTTTAGAAAATTCTTCATCGGGAGCCGGTGATATTGAACGCCTGAATTACAACGGTTTAACTGTTGGTCAAGTATACTATATTTCAGTTGGTGCAGCATTAGCAGGTGCGGGTGGTCCATTCACTTTGTGTATTCAGAACTTGATGCCAAGCGGTTGCGCTACAACAGTGCCAGTTGGTGGTTTGGGATTGTGTGATGCCTACCGTGCAAGCTATCGTGGTGCACCTTCACAAGGCGTGACTTATGATTTCCATTTCACCGGAACAGGTGGCGGTGCATCAGGTACGAATACACTTTCGGGTACAAACGGACTGTGTGTACTATCAAATCCTGCCTTGGCACTTCGCTACGGTGCTACGTACTCTGCTTCTGTAGATGTTAATTACGGGCTATCAAATAGCGCAGGCACATTGGAGCCGATTAGTGTGATTGGCACAACCTCCGGACTTTGTACTGCAATTTCTATTCGCACACAGCCTAATGTTGAAGTGAAGTCTTCACAGCGCTGTCCGGCAACTTTGTTGCGCAGCAACTGGTTAATCGGAGCTCCTGAGGTTAGTACGAATCGCGTATGTGCGGCGACCAGCTATACTTATGAGTTCACTCAAATTGTAGGATGTTCAGACGCTACGGTTGTTTCACTGGCGCCTTCAGAATTCACAACAAATAGCGCTTCACCCTATCTCCCATTGGGTGTTTTACAAAACTTGCCTTCTACAGGAGTTTGGAGTGTACGCATGCGTCCGAACTTTAGCTATGGTTCCGGTGAGTATGGTAATGCACAACGTATTCAGGTTGTCAACACCGCAGCCGGCGCAATGCTTCCTGAAGGAGCTATCGAAGGTGAAGAGCGTACGTTCTTCATCGGCAACGATGGATTCTTAGTGTATCCTAACCCATCTGAAGGTAACAACCTTCAAATTCAGTTGACCGACCTGCAATCAAGCACAGTAAGCGTTCGTTTGATGGATGCTACCGGTCGTTTGGTTATGGAGAAGCAGTTCTCTGTTGACGGTTCGTTGAATACGACATTTGATTTTGCTGAGCCGCTTCAGAACGGTATCTACATGATTGAATGTTTGGATAATGATCGTGTGAAGTCACAGCGTGTGGTTATCCAACACTAATGTTCTTCACTGTTTTTTGTTGAAAGGTGAACCCCGGCAAAGGCCGGGGTTCTTTTTTATGATGCTGATTATCAGTACGCGTGACTTTAGTTAGTGTGAAAATTACACTTTGATAGTGTCTGTTTGACACTTTCTTAATTACATTCGATTATGCAAAGATGAATGTTATCTGAGCACACCTTTCAAATTAACCTTTTAACAAAAAACAATGAAGAAAATTCTTATTGCACTATTCACCTTGGTGGTGAGTAGTGTTGCGGCTCAGATTTATGAGCCGGAAGGCCTTAACATGCCGGGTGCATGGAACGGCTGGACCAATCTCCCAACCAACAACTTGGCATTAGCCAACCCGAATCAGGTCCCGGGTGGGCGCTTAGTAAAAATCACTCAGGGTCAGGCGCGATGGCAAACGATTTTTTCGGTAGGTGCAAGCGGTGCTGATTTGGTTGGAGGTTCGTATGAGTTCGTATTCTCCTCGGGTCCTAGTGGGAGCCCTTGGAACAACACATGGAAGAATTCTACTTTTTCCATGAACACAATTACAGGTCTTACATTCAATTCGGGTGCTAACAACTCCATTACTATTTCTAATGGCAAGTGGTATACGATGAACTGGATTGACGCCGGTTACACTAATAACCAGGCGATATTCATGGAGACTAGTGCGGAGCCGGTTGCACTGTCGTCTGCTTCTCAGTCGCCTACTAACGGCAACGTGGAGAACACTGATGCAGTTACCGTTACGGTTACGGCAAGCGCTGCTCCTAGTGCCGAGGAATTGGTGTATGTGCGTTATTCTACTGACGCATTCGCCACATCTACCCTTGCGGCGGTAACCTTTACGGGAACTTCGGGTACTGCGACTATTCCTGCTCAGGCAGCGGCTACAACGGTGCAGTATTATATTTTCTCTACAACCGTTACTAGCCCTGATGCCGCTGACATTGATAAGGTGACAATTCGCACATTGACTAACAGCGGAGCGAATTTCAACTATACTGTAAACTCTCCGCTACCTCCGGTGAACATCACATTTCAGGTGGACATGAATCAGGTGACCATTGATCCATCAGGCGTATTCATCGCAGGTTCATTCAACGGATTTTCGAATCAGGTGATGACTAGTGTTGGTGGAGGTATCTATGAGTATACGGCTTCATTGGCACAAGGAGCTTCTGTTCAGTATAAATTCAAGAATGGAACAAACGGTTGGGAAGGAAATATCGGTGCACCTTGCGGCGATGGCAGCAACAGAACCTATACGGTAGGCGCAGCGAACGCGTCGGCGGATTTGGTTTGTTTTAATTCTTGTGCGGCATGTCCGGCCACCTATAATGTTACATTCCGCGTCAACATGAGTTCTGAAACAGTAGGTGGAGATGTTTACATCAATGGAAATTTTCCTCCTGCAAACTGGTCAACACCACAGGTGATGACAAATGCCGGTGGAGGTATTTATACATACACAGCCACACTGGGTGCGGGAAATAACTACGAGTACAAGTTCATTAACGGCAGCAATTATGAAGGTAATTTGTCAGCACCATGCGGTAATGGAAGTAACAGAACCATTACAGTACCATCGGCAAACACTACTTTGCCGGTTGCATGCTTCAGCTATTGTGGCAATTGCACAACCAACAATGTAACGTTCCGCGTGGATATGAGTCAGCAGACCGTTGATCCTTCCGGAGTATTCATCGCAGGATCGTTCAATGGATTTTCGAATGCCGCCATGACAGATGCCGGTAATGGCATTTACACCTACAGTTTGAATCTTCAGCAAGGAACGAGCGTAAGTTACAAGTATAAAAATGGAACAGATGGCTGGGAGGGTAACATTGGAGCTCCCTGTGGAGACGGCTCGAACCGCGTACTAAACGTTTCAGGAGCAAGCTCATCAGTGCTTGCAGTGAATTGCTTCAATTCTTGCGGATCATGTCCTCAGTTCCACAATATGACATTTGCAGTGAGCATGGCCAATGTGTTGGTGTCACCCAATGGTGTGCATCTTGCGGGAGGTTTTGGTGCTTATGGTTACGCGAACTGGAATCCTTCGGGCATAGCAATGACTGACCCTGACGGTAACGGTGTTTATACAGTAACGCTTTCGCTGCCTGCAGGCCAAAGTTTCGAGTATAAGTTTATCAATGGTAATGATTGGCCGGGTGCGGAGGGCGTTCCTGCTGAGTGTAACACGTTTAGCAATCGCACCTTCACGGTGATGGGTTATGACGGCTTGGTTGGTGGGGCTCCGATTTGCTTTGGTGGATGCGGCGCATGTTCAGCAAGCGTCAGTAATGATTCGCCCTATAGTGCTGTTGTTATGCAGTATAACACGAATATGAACTATCCAAACTGCTATCCGTTGTCGGGAAACACCACGTCTGCTAATGACTCTCCGCAATCATCGGCATACAATGGAAAGGATGTATGGTATCGTTTTGTCGCTCAAAGTGCTGCTGTTTCGATTACAATGAATAGCTCCTCTCAGGATGATGTAATTTCCGTCTATGAGAAGTCAGGAGAAACGTTCTCCTTGGTTTCAGGAGGCTCTGAAAATGCTGCTTCCGGTATATCCGATCTGGAGCGATTGAATTTGACGGGCTTGACAGTTGGACAGACTTATTATGTATCTGTTGGCTCATTGGATGCAACAGGCGGCGCATTCCAGCTTTGCTTGCAGCATTTGATGCCAGGTAATTGTTCGACGATTGTTCCGGTTGGTGGTTTGAATTTGTGTGATGTAGTTCGTTCAGCTTATCGTGGCTCACCTTCTCAAGGGGTTACTTATACGTTCAACTTTACACCAACGGGCGCAACAGCAGGTTCTGCAACAGCTGTTTCCGGCACGAATGGTTTGTTGGTGTTGTCCAATACTACGGCAGCGTTGCGATATGCCGGAACATATGGTTCAACGGTTGACGTGCGCTACGGATTGACAGATGGTGCAGGAACTCCTGAAGTCGTGGATATAACCGGAAGCGCTATCGGTGGCTGCGCAAGTCTAACAATCCGCACACAACCAAATCTGGAAGTGCGCTCATCACAACGTTGCAATGCCTCATTGCTTCGTTCAAATTGGTTGATTGGTAATCCTGTTGTCGGAGAGCCGCGTATTTGTGGTGCTACATCCTACAGCTATGAATTCACCCAAGTCGTAAGCTGTGCGGATCCAACTGTTGTCTCAGTTGTACCATCAGTTTACACGACTACATCAGCGTCACCTTATTTGCCCTTGGGCGTATTGACGTCATTACCAAATACCGGCGCCTGGAGAGTGCGCATTCGTCCAAATTTCAGTTACGGAGATGGCGTATTTGGTGCTCCTCAGACTATTCAGGTTGTTGGAACGGCTTCTATGGAGTTGGAAGAAGGCGCCATGATGAGTGAAAAGTCGGCAGAGGAAGTTCTCGAGTTTGGAGTTTATCCGAACCCATCAAACGGTGAGTATGTTGAATTGAACTTGCAGGACTTGGAGTCAGGTGCGGTTCAAATTCGTGTACTGGATGCTGCCGGAAGAGTAGTTCACACGGGCAATTTTGCTACCGATGGAAATTTGCGTACAACGCTGAATTTCTCGTCCTCGTTGAATCCGGGAGTGTATATGATTGATATTCTCAATAACGGCATTGCTCGCACCGAGCGATTGGTTGTGCAGCAATAATTCAATAAAAAACAGTGATTAAAAAGCCCCTGCAAAGGGGCTTTTTTTATGCTTGTGAATGAAGAAAATGGGTGGTCAGTGAAAACAAGATGTAGGTCATGACAATGATGGGTATAGCCATGAGAACGCTCTGAAGAAAGATTACAGAGGTGACTGCAATTGCAGCGGCCAAGATCAAAAACGCGATGGGTGTTTTATTGCTCTTCCAGCCTCCTTGTTTAAACTTGAATGAGAACATTTGGATATTGGAAACCATCAACGCACTGGTTGCGATGAGCAGTGTGAGCACAAGTTGCGTCGGCCAAATCAGATTGATATTGGCGAGTGAAGCATTTACACCGTGTTTTTCCCATGCGGTAATGGCCAGCAAAGAGGCCCAGAAAATACCGTTTGCAGGGGAGGGCATGCCGTTGAAAGTTGTTTGACCCGCCTCCTGCACATTGAATCTAGCCAGTCTTAAAGCAGCGCAACAGACATTGAGGAAAGCCGTGTATTTGATCCATTGAAATTCCGAAGGGAGGCTTCTTTCCAGCATTCCGTAGATGATTATGGAGGGAACGAGCCCGAAGGAAACGACATCGGCCAATGAGTCGAGTTGTTTGCCGAGTTCACCATTAACGCGAAGCATGCGTGCGACAGCACCATCGAGTAAGTCGAAGAGCGCAGCGGCGAAAATGAGGAAGACGGCCAGTGTTTCATCAAAGGATTGAGCGATGACCAATGCGGCAATAGCGCCACAAGTTAGATTACCGATTGTCAGAGCATTGGGCAGATGCCGCAGGAGTTGCATACTGCAAACATACAGTAATAAATTACCGTGAGACAATCACGATGCCCTTACTCGATTTCGAATTTACTTCGAACTCACCCCTGAAGAAGAGTTGCCAGTTGTATATCCCATCGGCTGAATAATGCAGGCCATTCTGAAATGAACCCGTCCATTTCTCATAGGGATCTGAAGAAGAAAAGACAGAATTGCCCCATCTGTCATAAATAATGAAACGGTAGTCGCGGACGAGTGTGGGATTGGAAAACACGGGACCAAAAACTTCATTCAATCCATCGTTGTTTAACGTGAAAGAGTTGGGCACCCACGCCCAAATCTCTTCATAAGGGATGGTATCAGGTGGAATCACAATACAGGTGTCCGGAGTAATCGTAAAGTGAAGGGTTCGCGGACACGGGGCATTGCTTCCGGAGATGGTTACAATGTATACGCCCGGATCATTGACATTAATGTAAGGCAGTGTTTGTCCGGTATTCCACTCGTACACTCCCGGAGCATCGGCTTGTAATCGGATGTACTCACTTCCACCCGGGCAAACGCTATCGGTAAGCATGACAGGGGGGTTTGGCTCAGTTGGAGTAATGTAGAAATTGGCAAAATGCGGGCAAGTTGAGAAGAGCGTTTGCACGCTGAGATAATAGGTCCCTGTGTCGGTAATCTCAGCATAGTAATCGGTTGAGCCCGTGCTCCAATCGTAAGTTCCGGTCGAGTCGGCTTCAAGAATAATGGTATTATCACCACCCGGACAGATACTGTCGGAATAATTCACGGGAGGATCCGGGAAAGCCAACATGACCAGTACGGTATCGGTATCCGTGCAACCTAAATTCGTGGTGACGGTGCCATAATACTCGGTATCGGCCGAGGGAATTACAGCGGCATTATTGGCATTGTTGATATTGCCGGCGTCAGACGCCCAGCTATAGTTGAACGACGTTCCGGTGGCAAGACTAAGAATGGCTTCATCGCCGGAACAGATGGTCATATCAGGACCCGCGTTGGCTTCAGGTAGGTCAACTACGGTCACGGTATGGCTATCACTGCCCGCTCCGCAGAGATTAAGTACATTCAAATCCAACGTATAGTTGCCCGTGCTTGAGAATGCAATGTTGAGTACGTTGTTGGAGGTATCTTGAAACGCTATATCTGCACTAAGTGCAGTATTGCTCCACGCGTAGTAGGTGCTGCCTGTTAAGGGCACCTGGTAACTCACCGTGTCGCCAAGGCAAATTTGTGGCGGGCCTGTAATAAATACCAGCGGAGGTCCGGAGACAACTACCGAATGAATTGGGCTCCACGGACTTTCGCAACCATAATTGGTGCGCTGTACGTAGAAATCAAGAATCGAAGGCATATTGGCTGTAACCAACAGAATGTTGGAAGTTGGACCATTTGGTGATTCAAAGGCTGCTCCACCGTTAATGCCGCTACAGCTCCACATATAGGTGGAGTTGTCAGCAGGGTCATAGGGCGCGAAATCGAGCAAAATACTGGCAGGCGCACACAGTGTATCTTCCTCAGGCCAGCCGGAAATAGTAAAATCGTAGGAGCTGATAGTAATCGGGATGGAACTCTCTACACCTATGGTGACCCGTATGAGTGTGCTGACGGCATTGTTCGGGTCGGAGGGATTGGTGGCCAGCACTCGCAAATAGTTCATGCCCGTCGGTATTCCGGCAGCCAAAGCATCTTCCAGGCAAGGAATAGTAATGGTTAGAAAGTCATCTTGTGTGGCAATGACTTCTCCGAGAATTCCGTCAGGCCCAATTTGACTGAAGTCCATGGAACTGAGTAACTGAGTAGTGAATGTATTGCCCGGAGCGTAGGTGACTGTTTGATTGTTGGTGTTCGTGTTGAGTAAAATGACCTCGGATTCACCGGAAGGATCCGCGCTGCATTCGGTAATACAGAAACTGATGTCCTGCATTTCGTTGGTCGTTACATCGCAGCGCTGGATGCAGAACGGCCCCCACACTGTGCCCACAACACTCGGTGAAGTGGAGACTACGCGCAAGTAGTAGTTACAACCTGGTTCCGTATCCGGTATAATTCCCGACACATTTCCGGGTGAAGGAGGTGGTGGCAGCAATACAGGGTCGTAGGTGCTTGGGTCCGGAGAACTTCCTACAATAAGCGGTGTAGCGGAGAAAGTTCCGTCAGGTTCGGAAAGTTGACACACGTATGCGTTGTTAGGATTGAATACGCCGACCGAAAAGAAGGGGATGTCAATCACGCTGCCTACGCACACAGGAAGTGGATCCAG
>JBKCDO010000201.1:0-351 GCA_046304755.1 Flavobacteriales bacterium | reverse complement strand
ATCACTCCAGAGGTTACTCCAACGTTTGCGGCGATTGGTCCACTTTGTCAGAACAGTGCAGCTCCTGCATTGCCAGCAACCTCACAAGAGGGAATCACCGGAACATGGTCGCCAAATACAATCACGACTACAGCCGATGGTACATTCACTTTTAACTTCACACCGAATGATCCAACGCAGTGTGCGATACCAACAAGCATTCAGGTTGTAATCACTCCAGAGGTTACTCCAACGTTTGCGGCGATTGGTCCACTTTGTCAGAACAGTGCAGCTCCTGCATTGCCAGCAACCTCACAAGAGGGAATCACCGGAACATGGTCGCCAAATACAATCACGACTACAGCCGATGGT
>JBKCDO010000200.1:0-10234 GCA_046304755.1 Flavobacteriales bacterium | reverse complement strand
CTTGTAGGTTCATGTGTTTAATTTTTTACTCTTACCTGTCCTGACATGAGTTTGGGCAGGAGGGTGTTTCTAGTTTGATTTAACATCTGAATTTGTTCATTGTTTGCCTCAATCTTATTGCACAGATGGGTTAAAGCACTTGTAAGTTTGGTGCCATTACTTACTGGCGGGTGAAATTCAAAGTTCAAGAGGTCCTCCTTTTTTAGCATAAGAATTGACGTTCCACTTGCCACTTCTTTAACATATTCTCTATAGCTTTTTGATCTTAATAAAAAATAGAGCCAAATGGTTTCTATCCCTTGGTCTATGATTTCAAGTTTGTAGAGGTTTGATCCAACAATGATTCTTTTTTTAATGCGCTTTGATATTATTACTGGGCTGCCCAACAAATCAGCATCTTGAGTGATATCTCGAGTTGAAATAATAATATCCCCTGTTACGGCAAGTATTTTTGAGTCAGCATTTGGTTTTTTTATGTGTCTGCAACGGTCAAGATTGAGACCGTATTTTTTAGTTATACTCCCCATGCTCAGAAGAATATCACCATCTTCAGAAAGTTCACTTAAGTCATGGTTGTACCCTCCGCTTGTTTCTACAATTTCTTTTAACTTTAGGGGTGCTTTCCTTGTATCAGTTATATAGTTTTCATTAAACAATAAGTCCGCCATCTCCTCCAGTGTTTTGTTGTTGCGGTGTAAGAGGTCTATCTTGTCATCTAAACTGGATAAGACTTCTGCTATGGCTTGTTGTTCCGGGAGAGGGGGGATTGCTATTTCAGTTTCTAAAATTAGCTCGGGACTTAGGTTTGGTTGCCCACTACCTGAACCGGCATTGAATAAGAAGTCCTGATAAGCAGGCGATGATAATACATAGTATAAATAGTTGAGATTTAGTTCTGTGTTCGTAGTTGTGAATTTTCCCACTCGCTGGTTTAACAAGGCCTTTTCATTTAAGGGCAAGTTTAATTTCCCAACCCTGCCAACACTCCCTTGTCCAGTCATTGCTATTAAAACATCGTTATTGCATAACAAATACTTGGACAGTTTATCTGTTACTAAGGCAGCATTTATAAATGTTCCATTCAGATCTATCCCTACTTTGTGGTTTTGTATGTTTCCAATTTTAATTAACGGAATACCTTTGTTGCTATAATCTTTGCTCTTGAATGCATAACCAGATAAAAATTTACAGTCTGCATCTTTTAGTTTAACCTCTCTCCACTCACTCATCCCCCACCTCCTTTAAACTTGCCAGGTTTAGTTTGATTCTTTCATTCAACACATGTTCTTCCTGCATCTGTTTTTCTAACTCCGATTGCAGGGCTGCAAACTTTTCTGTGAAGTTGAAATCATCTTCTTCATCGGGCAACCCTATGTACCTGCCCGGGGTGAGCACATAGTCCATAGCAGCTACTTCTTCCAGGGTGGCCGATTTGCAAAACCCAGGTACATCAGCATACTCACTGCGGCTGTTCAACCAATGGTGGTAGGTGTCTGCCACTTGGGCAATGTCTGTATCTGTAAACTCACGGGTTCTTCTGTTGATGAGGTGCCCTTGGTTGCGGGCATCAATAAACAATACTTCTCCTTTTCTCAGTCTGTTTTTATCCCTGTTCAAAAACCACAAACACGCAGGGATCTGGGTATTCAAAAACAACTTGGTGGGCAGGTTCACAATGCAGTCTACCACACCATCTTCAATCATGGCTTTTCTAATTTCATACTCTCCACTTTGCTTGGTGGTGAGTGCTCCTTTACTCAACACCACACCTGCCTTGCCCTTGGGGGTGAGATGGTGTATCATGTGTTGCAACCAACCGTAGTTGGCATTGCCTGTGGGAGGCACTCCATACTTCCACCTTCCATCATTGCGCAACAACTCTCCACTCCAGTCACTGATGTTGAAAGGGGGGTTGGCAATAATGAAATCTGATTTTAAATCGGGGTGAGCATCTTTCAAAAAACTGCCTTCACTGTTCCACTTCACTTGCTCCGGATCAATACCTCTAATGGCCAGATTCATCACCGCCAACCTCCAGGTGGTTTGGTTGCTCTCTTGGCCATAAATGGTAATGTCATCTATTCTCCCCTGGTGCTGCAGCACAAACTTCTCACTCATCACAAACATACCTCCACTACCACAGCAGGGGTCATACACTTTGCCCTTGTTGGGTTGCAGCATTTCAATGAGCAACTGCACCACAGACCGTGGTGTATAGAACTGCCCTCCCTTTCTGCCTTCTGCCAATGCAAACTGCCCCAGGAAGTATTCATACACCACACCCAGCATGTCTTTCATCTTTGCTGCCTCAGTCCCCAGGTTGATGTTGTTGATCAAATCCACCAAATCACCCAGCACCATCTTGTCCAATTGGGGTCTTGCAAACTGCTTGGGCAGCACTCCTTTCAACTTGGGGTTGTCCTTTTCAATGAGGTCCATAGCAGTGTCTATGTCTTCACCAATGGTGGGCAGCTTGGCTCTGCTCACCAGGTAAGACCACCGGGCTTGCTTGGGAACAAAAAACACATACTCTGCACTGTACACCAACTTGTCTTCAGGATCATCCAGTTCATAGCCTTTCTCTTGGTTGGTTATTTTGGAGTGGAGTTCTTCAAAGGCATCAGACACATATTTCAAAAAGAGCAGCCCCAGCACATAGTGCTTGTATTCTGCTGCATCAATGTTCTTCCTCATCTTGTCTGCAGCAGCCCAGAGCATTTGCTCAAAGGGTTTTTGTTCTGCAGGTTTTTCTTTCTTGGTTTTGGCCATTGTTCCTATTTGATTATGTAAAAATATGCAGGAGCAAGGGCGGGCTGGCCATCAAAAAAAATTTGGTGTTGGGGCTGTGACAGGCATCTGTCAGAGGATAGAAAGAAAAACACCCTTGGGCATATACCCAAAGGTGTCTTCTTCATGCTTAGCTATATAATAGCATTTGCTGTTGGCAATGGCTGTAAGAGCTTCATGTGTGTGCATTAGAAGGGAGCATACTCCTCACACAGACTGTTGCACACACAGAGGTTCATCTCATCTATTACCGACTGATCAAATTGCTCCAGGTATATGCCTGTTACCTTGTTGCCATACTCATGCCCCAAGGCTTCTGCTATCAAGTCTTTGCTATACCCCAATTGCTTGGCTATGTTGGCATAGGTGTACCTGAACACATAGGTGGTAATGACTTCATTGCTCTTCACCATCTCACTCAATTTAGCCAGGTGATGGTTGATCACTTTACTGCATTGGTGAAACCGTTGGATGCAGGTGTCATTGTCTGCTAATTCATCGGGGGTCATCACACCCAACAATGTTCCATTACCTATTAAGGTCTGCAGCAACTCGGCAATTGCAGGGGTAATGGCAACACTGTACATCTTCCCTGTTTTGGATCTTCTGTAAATGATTCTTCCTGCTTTGATGTTGTCGGGAGTAAGCTTCAAGGCATCTCTGATGTTCATGCCCCTACAGTAGAACAGCAACTTTCCAATACACCAGCTGCGGTAATAAGGACTGTGTGCAGGTATGTTCAGGTTGAAATACCTTTTCAACTCTTGCAATGAGAGCACCCTGGGAATAGTCTTCTCCCTTCTGATGGTGTATTTCCTGAATGGATACCAACCAAAGTCTACCAAGTCTTGCTTGATGGCTTTGTTGCAGATGGCTTTCAGTGTCCTCATGTGCACACCAATGCTATTGGTCTTTAGTCCACTTTGGTACATGCTGGATTCCAACTGATCAATATCCCTGGAGGAAATTTGACTGAAGGGTACATTCAACTTCATCATTTTACCGATAGCACTTAGGGATAACTGATACACTCTAGCTCCTCCAACTCTATTGCAATGAATCAATCTGTTGATTTCATCCTTCCAGAAAGACTCCACTGTAAACTCTTGCTTCTTTTTCTGGAGAAGAGCATCCCGCAACTCTGTAACTGACATGGAGGAAAGCAAATCAGGATGAATAGCTTCCAACCGTTGTTCAAGGAGTTTTCTCTGAGAGAATAGGAGGTCATTTTGCTCCGGTTTTTTAATCAGGCATTCTCTTCTGTTATCAAACTCCAGAAGACCGGCTTTGATACCTGATAAGATTTCTGCTGATTTGGTTTGATGGGTCACCCTGAACTTCAGAGGATACAACCCGGATTGGCTTGGTCTTCTTTGATCTAAGACCAGTTTAATTTTTGCCATTGGCTAATTGGATTGTGACCAACCTGCCAGAAACACGTACAAGTTTTTGTACAAGTTTTACCCTGTACAAGTGCCTGTACAAGTCTTTTTTAAGGAAAAACAAGAACAGGTGTAAAAACAAAAAACCCTGCAAACACTAAAGTTTACAGGGTTTCTTCTGCTCCTCAGCCTGGGCTCGAACCAGGGACCCCATGATTAACAGTCATGTGCTCTAACCAGCTGAGCTACTGAGGAATCTTCGGTTGAGTTTCTCTTCGAAAATCAAGCGACGACCGCTCTTTTGCTTTAGCAATCCCGGCAAAGCCGAGACTAGAACACCGATTTCAAAAGGGTCTTTCTGAAAAGGGCTGCAATATTACGACTTAACTCGCAATCCACAATATCTTCGCGCAAAATTTTTTTCTATGGCCAGTCTTGTTGCTGTAGGCACCGTTGCCTTCGATTCAATTGAAACTCCCTTCGCAAAAATGGACCGCGTGATTGGCGGTGCTGCTACATACATTACCCTTTGCGCCTCTCATTTCGTGGATGCATCCGGATTGGTGTCGGTTGTGGGCGATGATTTCCCGCAATCCATGCTCGATGAAATGACCAAGCGCGGCATTGATCAGGGCGGCCTTCAAATCAAGCAAGGTGAAAAATCCTTCTATTGGTCGGGCAAGTATCACTATGACATGAACTCGCGTGATACGCTGGTGACAGACCTAAACGTGCTGGCCACCTTCGACCCGGTAATCCCCGAGGCCTACAAGAACTGCGACTTCCTGATGCTCGGCAACCTTGCGCCGGCTGTGCAAATGCGTGTGATTGAGCAATTGAACCATCGTCCGAAATTGGTCGTGATGGACACGATGAATTTCTGGATGGATATTGCATGGGATGATTTGATGCAAGTGATTGCCAAAGTCGATGTGCTCACCATCAACGATGAAGAAGCGCGCCAATTGGCCAAGGAGCACTCTCTGGTGAAAGCGGCCAAGAAAATTCTCGACCTCGGTCCGAAATATTTGATTATCAAAAAAGGAGAACACGGCGCTTTGCTATTCGACAAAACCAATGTCTTCTTCGCCCCTGCACTTCCTTTGGAAGAAGTGGTAGATCCAACGGGTGCCGGTGACACTTTCGCCGGAGGCTTCATTGGTTATCTGGCGCAAACCGAAAATATTTCGTTTGAAAACATGAAGCGCGCTATCATCGTGGGCTCCGCGATGGCGTCATTCACTTGTGAGAAATTCGGTCCGGATCGCTTGCTTGAAGTTACCAAGGAAGAAATCCACGAACGTATTGAGCAGTTCGTGCAGTTGACAGAGTTCGAGATTGAGTTGGTGTAAGGGATTATAGGAATTCCCTCGCACAGCCCACCATTTAAATGGTGGGCTGAACGGTGGGCTATGCAAGCGAGTCCGCATCACCGCATAATCTGAAAATAAGAGGCGAGCTGACCATAGAATTCTACATCCAGAATGTAGTAATAGGTGCCATCGGGCAAATCTCCGCCGTCCCAGTTGTTTTGGTAGTTTTCCTGCTCGTAAACCAGCACGCCCCATCGATTCCACACACTGAGTTTACTCGAAGGATAAAATTCTAACTGATCAAAAACCAACTGCGCGTTCGCATCATCGCCATTCGGTGTGAAAACATTGGGAGCGGTCAATCGCGGTGTGACAACCTCAAAGTCTTTGCATAGCGTGTCAGGACAACCGCCATCCGTTGAGACATGCAAACACATGGTGTGAAATCCAAGGTCTGCAATTGTGAAATCGGTGATATCGCCATATTGTTGAAGTTCGCCATCGAGTGTCCACCACCAGCCATTGATCTGTCCGAACGGTGTCGTGCTTTGATCAATAAAGAACGCCGGAATACCTTGCATGGCGGGGTTCGGAGCGATATTGAACGCTGCTTGAGGTGAAGGCAATACTTCAATCATAAGTTCCAGGGTGTCTGACGTACACCCGTTCCAGTTGGCGTGAACGAGATAAGACGAGGTAGCGATGAGTGTGTCGTTATTGCTCAGCGTTATGGGCAGGTTGTACCCGTCGCCACTTTCACCATTGCCCGACCACGTGATGGAATATTCCGGGGCGCATGATTGGAAGTTCACATATTCAGTAATGTCGCTGCACACCTGCACGGGTGAAGGGTCCACAATGCTAGGTGCCGCCTTGATGTTGAGTGTTTCCGGCGCAAGTCCTTCAACCACGCTGCCGCATGCGTCAGTCACTATCGGTGGAGGCACTTCCAATGAAAATGCTTCGGGGCAGTAAATTGGACAGTCGGGCCACACCATGGTGACATCCGTTATTTTTCCGGAAATATCACAGCCGGTCGGCTCTTCTACGGCCAGCGGTTGGTCCATCCAAGGATGAGTGATGGTGTAGGGAGGCACACCATATTTGGTGCGCATTTTACCTTCGAATTCGCACGTTGAGGAACAAATGGCAGCGCCCGGTACCGACCATTCAATACCGTATGTTTCAGCGGTTCGGCCTTCCACATAAGCGATGAATGGCCAAAGTGTATTTGGGTCGTAATAAATATTGGCGTAATTACAATCTCCTTCAGGCGTGTACCTGCCCAGGTGCATGCGGAACGGAAAAGTGCGTTCATCACACGATGGCGCAAAACAACACAGCAGCGGGTTGCGAAAATCGAACAGCTCCAGGTAGGCTGTTCCCGCCTGCGCTCCATTCGGGGGCTCAACCTCAAATGTTTCAGAGGTGTCGCATGCCGTGCTGAAATACATTGAGCCATCTTCCATGAGCGATCCGGCCAAGGCGTTGGCAAAAAAACTGGTTGTCACAAAACATCCTGTAATGGTGACCTGTGCAGGAATGGTGATGGTTATGCTATCGACGTAATAATCGGGAATGAAACAAGAGAGCATAAGGTTGTTGCCAAATGAAGCTGTTGGTCCGATGACGAGCGGATCTATCGTAACGGGGTAGTTTCTGGACGCGTCATTGAGCCAGGTGTTGGGAATGTGCATCGATAATAAAACGCGATTTTGTTCCATAGACCACGAATAACCTGCTGTAATGTGCGTGGAATTATTGCCCCATTGTTCTGAATCATCGAAGCAAACAACGGGCATAATGGTAGCGACGTGCCTGTTGTCAGCATTCATAAAATGCAGCGGTCCATGCCACAAGCCATTAATCCATTGACCCTCGTGCGAAAGCGTTTCAATGGTATTGGCTTCAACACATGTAATGCTTTCAGTGATGGTTGTAAAATTCCCAACCCCGACAGGAGATTCAGCAAAATGATAATTGTATTTCACTTGGTTTTCGCCGGCGTGAAGTGACTTTGTTAGCCATGAAATTGAAGACGAAGCGACAATGCGATTGTCTCCCTCTTGCGCAGCGTTGAAGTCGACAGTTTGGTTGTTGATTGTTGTGTGCTCAGCAAAATGACACGATGCTTCTTGGCCGAAATCAGTGTGAAATGAACCATCGTTATTGATGCGAATAGGATGGGGCTGGTGGGTGGCACTCCAACCATTTGCGGAAGGAGTGATTTCGGGATTAATCCGCTCCCAGCGTTGGTTTTTCCGGAAATGAATGGGTTTTTGGCTATTTTCCATCATGATCCTGCCATCAGGGTGTTGCCAGAGCGCGTGATGACCATCTCGTTTGTCGAGCACCTCAAGCCATTCGGAGCGATTGCTGAAAAAGGAACTTGTTGCCTGTTCAGGGTTTATCCGGCAGGAAGGGTATTGGGCGTTTGCTAGTATTCCGCACAACACCAAAGCCAAGCAAAGTAGAATTGGGCGCATAGAGAGGATAATCAAGGTTCATTCAAATATATTCATAGAATCATCCATTCACCGCAATAACGGGATTCACAACTCCTCTAACATGATTACCCGATTGTGTTTTTCCTTGTTCGCGTCTTCACCCAAGATTTAATCCTATTAACTTGTATACACAATGAAACCAACCCTTTGGATGCCCTGAAGGCGCCAAAAAACAACCACTTCGTATGAAAAAATTTCTGCTTCGCGCCACTGTGGCGTTGTTATTCATTTTCACCGTCACCTTTTCAAGCGCTCAGCAATGGGGCGATTACACCTTGATTGCCACTCAAAACGGCACCTCGGCGCTCCTTGTCGACACGCTCGGTGCAACCTATCATACCTGGACATTTCCCAGCAGTGCAAAAACAGGTTACTCAACCTACATGTTGCCCGGTGGTGAGCTGATGCGTACCATTTCAAATCAACAGCAAAACCAACTCAATGGCGGCGGCATGACCGGCCGCGTGCAGCATGTGGATTACAGTGGAAACGTGCTGTGGGATTTTACCTACTCAACAGCCAACTATTGCATCCACCACGATATCTGCGTGATGCCCAACGGCAACGTGCTCATGATTGCTTACGAAGTAAAGTCGTCGAGCGAAGTGAGCGCCGCCGGATCACAGGTGTCGCACACCATGTGGCCTGATAAAATCATTGAGGTGATGCCAACCGGTGCGACAACGGGTGAAATCGTTTGGGAATGGCACGCGTGGGATCACCTCTGTCAGGATGTTGATCCAACCAAAGCCAATTACGTCAGCGATATCGCCGAACATCCCGAGTTGCTAAACCTCAATTACAATAACACACAGCAAACAACCGACTGGATGCACTGTAATGGTATCGACTACAATCCGGCGCTTGATCAAATTGTCATTAGCTCGCACTTCCTCGATGAAATCTATATCATCGATCACAGCACAACCACAGCTGAAGCGGCTTCACACACCGGCGGACAATGGGGTCGTGGTGGTGATTTGCTCTATCGTTGGGGCAGCCCTCAAGCCTATGGTATGAGTGGCAATGGCATTTACAATGTGATTCACGATGCGCATTGGATTCCGGAAGGACCGCTTGCCGGAAGCATTGCCGTATTCAACAACAACGGAGTTTCAAACAATCAATCTGCAGTCGACATCATTGCTTCACCATGGAATGGCAGTGATTACGGATTAACGGCTGGCACTTATTTTCCGTCTACCTACACCCAGCGTCATGCGTGTTTTGGTCATACCAACAACATGGGAAACTCTTATCAGTTGCCGAATGGAAACATGCTGGTATGCATTGCCCAGGATGGTTTGGTGTATGAAATTGATTCGGACGGAAATAACATCTGGGAGAAACAAGTGAACGGTACGGTGCCTCACGCTTATCGCTACAGCGCATGTTATCTCGCCGGCACGGTTCCGAATGCCCCAACGGTAACTTCAACCGGCAATGTGCTCATGGCTGAGGGCGGAACTGCGTTTCAATGGTATGTCGATGGTGTGATGATTCCCGGAGCAACCTTGGCCACGCACACAGCGTTGGTAAGTGGAAACTATCAAGCACAAGTGGTGGAAGCTGGTGGTTGTCGTTCGCCTTTATCAGAGGGAGTGAGCGTCATCGTCAATGAAGTGAGCGAGACCGATTGGGCGAATATGATTCGCATCTATCCCAATCCGGCTGGTGATTACGTGAGAATTGTAACCGTGGGATCCGCAGCGTCCATCAGTATTCGCGATACTCAAGGTCGCGTGGTGGCAACGCAAACCACCAATAGCGTTGTGGACACGCACTCGTGGCCTGCCGGGGTTTACACCATTACCATTCAATCGGAAATCGGTATCCGTCAGGAGCGTCTAATCATTCAACATTAATAGCTATGAAGCATCTTTTCATTACGCTATCGTGCGTTCTTTTTGCGTCAGTGAGTGTAGCGAAGCACATTCGCTTTACAGTCGACATGACCGATCAAGTGGTGAGTCCCAACGGTGTGCACCTCACGGGTGATTTTCAGGCCTTGTTGGGTTTGGAAAATGGCGATTGGCAATCCAACACATTGCTCATGGAACAGCAATCGGATACGAATCTGTACAGCGTGGTATTACAACTTCCGGCATTCCGGAAATACGAATACAAGTTTGTGAATGGCGATCAGTTTTATGAAGTCGAATTTGTGCCGTGGGAATCGCGGGTTGGTTATGATTTCAACGATAATCGGTGGTTATATCTCGATTCGTTGAGTAATGATACCACC
>JBKCDO010000199.1:0-7280 GCA_046304755.1 Flavobacteriales bacterium | reverse complement strand
TTGGAGTAGTCCGGAATAAACACATTGACCAATGCCATTGTAAATCGACAAACGACCGTTGCTTGGAATGTCGCCCGTAACGTGCAGGATGTCGCTCACAGGGTTGGGATAAAGCGTAAATAGCGCTGCATTCCATGCATCCATAGCATTCGGCGAAACACTTACTTCCAATGTGATGGTATCGCCAACGCAGTTGGTGGCTGTCGTTTCGATGACCTGCAATGTGCCGGTCAATGCATCGCTCCAAATAACGGAAACCGCCGGTGTTCCTTGTCCCGATTGAATGGTGCCCGTGTCAATACTCCATTGATAAGCGCTGCTTGCAGGTCCGGGATAGGTGTAGGTTTCTTCGATGCCGGCGACGGCGTTACCATTGCCCTGAATACTCAGTGATTCAACATAGGTGCATGATCCGTCGTCATCCGTGGCGGTGGCATCGTAGTTACAGGCGTCCATATCCATGCAGCCCGCAACTTCAGCGGCATCGCATACGCCATCATTATCGCTGTCGGTAACTATTCCTGCGCAAGAGCAATCAGGTTGGATGATGTCGCCGGTGGTGCAAGGGTCGAGGTCGTCGCAAGCGGTTCCTGCAAGATTGTTATCACACGCATCTTCAGCATCACACACGCCATCGTTGTCATTGTCGGCAAACGTTCCTGCGCACCAGCAATCAGCTTGAATCAGATCGTTGATGGTACAAGGGTCGAGGTCGTCGCACAATTGCCCGGGTGAGCATCCCGGATCAATGGTTTCGTTGATACATGTGATGACTTGAGCGCATGATGAACTATTGCCTGCGCAATCGGTAGCGGTCCAGGTGCGTATAACGGATGTAAGGGTGGTGTCCTGAATGGTAAAACGAAAATCGCCTGCTCCAGTGGTCTGCACAAATTGACTGTTCACACTGAAAATTCCGGAATAGGACATGAATACTCCTGCACCGTAACTGTCATTGTAGTTGTTCGCTCCCTCACCAACTTGAAAACCGAAATATTCGTTCAAGGGTGCATGCGTTATGTTAAGTTGAGAACCTTCATAGTCTCCCCATCCGATTAATTCTGCCGATGGACTGCTTTGTAATATGTAGTACATCCAGCTTGCATGATTGTCGGCTGTTGCTCCGCAGTCTGCCATAAATCCGGAGACATGACTATTCGTCCATTCCTCAAAATTCATCCCTTCACCAATTCTAAAATCGAAATCAAAACCCGCGTTATTGTTTAAGACGTTTACGAATCGACCGGCGTATCGAGCAGTACCGTCATGGTAATCAATCATGCGAGCATTGATTGTTGTGTCGATTTGATACCATCGATGTGCATTGCTCATATTTAACAGTGCTAGCGCCCAATTGTAAGGATATCCGCAGGGATTGTCGGCCGGAAGTTCAGGCGTAAACAATTCTAAAACGGTGGAATCGGAGGTGCAGTTCAAACACTCCTCGGTGAAGGTAATGTTTGCATTCTCGTCGCAGTTATCCGTTGCAAACGGTTGTGCGATGAAGTCTGTTAGTTCACTGCAATGGATTGATGTGTCAGTAGGACAATTGAACATCGTCGGTGCAATGTTGTCCGATGTAGAAATTAACTGCGCCACATACACACGATTATCACATGCGTTTTCAGCAATGAATGTGCGCTGAATGAGCACATTGCATCCATTGCCCGTGATGACACTGTCAGTGAATGAAAGTGTGACGGGTCCGTTATCAGCCATCAAAAATTCGGGCAATTCAGAAGGGATTGATGACGCGCAGGTTAAATTCAAATCGGTGATTGGCGTTAACAAGAAGGGAACGCCTTGGCAATTATCCAGGGGGTCACAAATGCCATCGTTATCGTTGTCGGCGAATGTTCCTACGCACGTGCAATCAGCTTGTATCACATCCGCGATGGTGCACGCATCTCCGTCATCACACACATCTCCCGCCTCCGCGCAAATGACAACCGAGGTTACAGCCGGTGGTGTTATCACCGGCTCATTGAAATCAAAATAAATCGCTGCTTCGTTCTCTAGTATAAATGGCTCGCTGAGTGGAAGCGTCTGAATGCGGAACTGAATAAAACCATGGCTTTCCGGCTCATTCGAGAAACTATCGGGCAACATGATGTTGTCGAAGAACCACTCGATGGTGTGGTTGTCGTGGAAAGTGATTTCGCTCGGGTGACTTGTGGCAATCAATTCAAACGTCGCCGGGTTGAGTGCTTGCGAAAGTGTGTCCAATACCCGCACGAAAAAGGCCTCGGCCGTTCCGGTGTTTTGGAAGCGAATCGTATACTCGATGGTGGCCGTTTGGGTAGAGTCGATATCGAGTAGGTCGATCACTGCCGGTGTGACGAGTTTGTCGTTCGGGTCGTAGCTGCCTATGACGGTTTGCGCCAGTGTATAGTTGTTGTTTTCCGGATGACTGTCGACGGCTTGTGCATCATTAAGGGCTATTACGGCCGTTGCGGTATACGCCGTTCCCAGCGGTGTGCCAACGGGCACAAGCACATCCACCCACAAGGTTTGCGACTGGCCATACAGCAGGTCTGTTGTGAATGAAACCTGATTACCTGCAAGTGTTCCACCCGAGGAGTAAGCGGTAATAACAGCGCCGGGCATCTGAGCAGTATTGAACACTACGCTTGCACTATCGCTGCCCGGCCAGAGGTTTTGCGCAACCAAATTATACCGCACAGTGAAGCCCGGACGCGGATCCATCGAGGCATTTACGTTCACAGCGACATCATGTATAATAGTCATGGGGCATAGCCCGATTTGAAGATCGGTGAATACCTGCAAGGAGTCGCTGGTCGTCAGGGTTATAGGCCCTTCGCTTGACCAGTCCGAATTGTGTTGAGCAAATAGCGTGGTGGTGCTGTTCAGTTCCAGCGGCACAAAGAAATATCCCGCCTCACCGCTACTGCCGATAGGTAGGGTGTCGCCTTGCAAGAGAATCGGGTAGGATACGAGCGCATCGTCGTTGTTGAACTGCTGGTCGCAGTTCACATCGTAATAGACGATGCCGGAGGCGGTCGATCCTTGACATTGAATTATGACTTCTTGAGTTGTATTGCAACCAGGTGAATTATTTTGAAAAAAACACGAGTCGGGATTTTCTGAACAGTAATTACAAATTCCAATTGAATTACAATTGCTGAAGTCGGGACAGTTGACTACAGTAATCCGGTCAGTTAAGTAAATATTACCTAAAGATTCTAGCCCGTTCGAGTTGTCAGCAGAAAGAAATCCGCAGAAATATTGACTCGAAATCTCGAATTGTTGGAGATTTAAATATGAGATGCTTAATGTTTCAGCGTAATCTAATTCAGGCAATTGAATGCTAATATTGTTGGCATTTACGTCTCCATTGATTGAATAGAAATAGACAATAGTTGATATTGTATCGAGCTGATTTAGATTAACGATGGAATTATCGATTAGACGCAACTCACCCCAGTTAATCCTTTGGAGCTGTGGGAAGTTAATTGAATCTTCTTGCGAATAAATACCAACCAAGTTAAGTGAGTTGATGTTCTCAAAACAATCTATTATTGATGAGTTTCCCCAGGAAAACAGGTTGTCGCAGGAATTTAAATTAGAAAGAGATTCGGATGTTACAACGTTGTTGAAATACATCGTCCTGCAAATTTCAATGTTGTTAAATGATTGTGATATTTCAAGTTCAGTTGCGAAGAAACAATCGAGAGAATTAAGAAGGTTGAATGAACTGGAAATAGTTGAATGGCATGCGTATTCGTTAGGTAGCAGTTGCATTGCTAAGAGATGATAGGGATCTTCATTGCAGTGGTCGCCGTCAAATGGATAACTTGCCGAAAGCGACGTGTTTATGTTTAAAAAGTGACAGCTGTTCAAATTTGTAAAAGCGCCATTTAATCCGCTACAATCAATATTCAGAGTGTCACATTGCTCGAGGGCATTGAATGATGAGACTAGATTGCCTTCAGCTGATGTAATGTACATTTTATTAGCCGATATAAGACTGGGAAAGCAATTTGTACAGTAGGAGTATACAGGTGTTGAGTCATTTTCATTGTAGGTGATACTATAATTGTAATAGGGATATGCTCCGATGAATGAATCGACATGACGTAGGTTCGAAAAGCCGCTGAATGCAATACCTTCGCTATAGTCGTATTGCAATTGTCCTTGTATAGTGTCTAAATTAATAAAGGCTTCAGTGTCTAACAAGGAGTCTCCGGTATATCCGGAGAGGGTCAAATTTCCCATAATCTTGTGCACTTGAGGAAACGCATTCGCAAAGGTTTGAACTTCTGACGTTGAGGTGAATTCAAGGTCTCCTGTGTAAACTGTCTGCACCGAATCACAAATCCCATTCAAATCAGTATCAGGGCAAATGGCATCACACTGCGCTAGAATTTCCTCGATTGAAGAGCAGCCGGTGGCGTTGTTGGAGACTGTAATTGCCTCAGGATTTAATTGTATTTTCTCGCAAACAGCTTGAATTGCGCAATATGAAAGGTTTGGGTTGGCGATGAATTCTGCTGATTGTAGGAAGGATAAATTACCAAGGAATGAAAGGTCGCTATGATTTGAATAGGCAATCGAAAGATGACCGCTTATTGAATCTAGTGAAATCAATGAAAGAGAATCCACATCCGTAAAATTCAATCCACCCTCGCCAACTTGCCTAAGAGAGTCTAAAGCTATCGAACAGAAGAGTTGTCCTCCAAGAACCCCAAATTGGTTTGTGCTTTGCAATCGAGGAAATCCCAAGTGGTACGATCCTCCTTCAAGAGAGAAATAACTCTCATTAATGTACTGTAGTTGTGGAAACGTAATATCGGCGTCTGATCCGTATATCGAAAATAATAGGGATTCGCATGATTGTAGTGAAGCGAAAAGGTTTGTAAATATTGAGGCTGTTAGATCAAGTTCGGTCTGGACTTCATAATAAATATTGTCGGCATGTGTGAGAGATTGAAATAAAGGAAATGAAATGGTACTCGAATCTGTTATATGTGTTGAAACATATGAGAGCATTACTAAGCTATGCAGTGCAGATACATTTTCGAAGCAATTAGGAGTAGTAGTAATTTGTGAATAGGGAGAATAATCTGTACCAATGTTCAATTCATGAACTGATTCCAGCGAAAGGAATGAATTGGAAATGTATCCGAATCCATTGTCAAATAAAAGAGTTTCAGCTTGCTCTAAAGCGTTAAATGAGTTAGTCAAAGAAAAATACCATCCAAGCGCACCAATCATTGGGTTGCCTTCACCATAATCCACATAAAAGTAATTTCCCCAAATACCGGAGTTTTCATTCAAATATCTGATCGAGTTGATTGTGATTAAATTATTGAATGAATTCGTAAACGATAAATTGTGACGTCCCCACTTATAAAAAGTAATGGTTTGGCATTCGGTCAGGGAGGGGAACAAATCAGGTTCATCGAATAAATAGCCATTATCAAAAACAAAATGACCCAACGACTGCAATCCACTGAATCCTTGAAATATGTTTACGGGTGTTTGGTTGGTATATATCCAATCCAATTCTTTCATGATAAGACTATCGCCTATCGAGTCGAGCGCAATAAAGCCTGATAAGTCGAAGTATTGCGCCTGGAAGAGAAGTCTAAGATCTTCAGAGATGTATTCAATGTTTGAAAAACCGGATACATTGAAAATATCATTGTTAATGTTGTTTAGGGTTATTGACCCGTCAATTGCACTGCAGGTGGGATGTTGAATGAGAAAACTATCAATCTCGGATTGACGCGAAAAATTCAAGTGCCCAACATAGGTGTCCTGAGCTGCCCCGATGATTGAATAGCACAACAGTACAGCGGCAATGATGAGTGTTAGAAGTGACTTTTCTAGGGGTGATAATACGAGTGGTTTCACGGCCTTATTGGAGATTTTAATGTGGGTTAAAATTAGCGCTTTTCATTACTTGCCTGCGCTGGTCATTGAAATGCAAAAGTACTTCCTTACAAATTGGAAATTCGTCACGATGTACTGCGCTGGGCCTCACCGACGGCCTCTAACGATGGGAGAGGAGAGCCAGTGTGAAGAACGAACCAGTCACATCCATGCATGCAACTTAGCTCTAGCAAGGCATACTTAAATAGATTAACCACCCTTCACCCCTCACCCCTCACCCCTTTCACTTATCTTCGCCCCCATGTTCACCCTCGAAGCACGACACATCCACAAGGCCTACGCCAAGCATACTGCGCTCAACGATGTCAGTATCGCCGTCCCTGAACACTCGGTGTTCGGACTGCTCGGTCCCAACGGCGCAGGTAAAACGTCTCTCATCCGCATCATCAATCAAATCACCGGGCCCGATCAAGGCGAAGTGCTCTTTTGCGGAAAACCTCTGCAGCCGGGCGATGTAGAACACATCGGTTATTTGCCCGAAGAACGCGGACTCTATAAAAAAATGAAAGTCGGCGAACAGTGCATGTACCTCGCTCAGCTCAAAGGTCTCACCTCGCGCGAGGCACACACTCGACTGAAGGCATGGTTCGAACGCTTCGAAATCGGAGGATGGTGGGATAAAAAAGTCGAGGACCTTTCCAAAGGAATGGCGCAGAAAGTACAGTTCATCACTACCGTCCTGCACAAACCCAAACTGCTCATCCTCGATGAACCCTTCAGCGGTTTTGATCCCATCAACGCCGAACTCATTCGCCTAGAAATGCTGCGACTGAAAGAGGAAGGCTCGACTATTATATTATCCACCCACGACATGGGCAGCGTGGAGTCCCTCTGCGACAACATCGCCCTCATCAATCGCTCGAAAGTGATTCTCGATGGCAGCGTCAAAGACATCAAATCACGCTTCCGCACCCAAACGTATCGCCTCGAATTCGAAGGCGCAGCAATGGATTTGGGAATAGGGTTGTGGGGGAATTTTGAACTCGTACACACAGGAGTGCAGGACGAACGCAACTACGCCGACATCAAACTACTGGGCGACCGCAAAGTCAATGACCTCTTGACCGCGCTCATTCCGCATCTTCAAATCTCCTCGGTCAACGAACTCGTGCCCAACATGGAGCAGATTTTTATCCAGGCCGTTCAACAATTCAATGCCACCCATGAATAAGACACTCCTCATCATACAGCGAGAATACCTCAATAAAGTCAAGAAGAAAAGCTTCCTGCTCATGACGATTCTCGGTCCGCTCATCTTTGGCGGACTCATCGTTGGTGTCGCTGTCATTGCCGCAATGGATGACACCCATCACCACATCCTCGTGGCGGATGATCTGGGCAATCTCATCGAAGATGAAGTCATC